>JADJJE010000015.1 GCA_016706685.1 Sandaracinaceae bacterium
TGGCGGCGGTCCAGGCCAGCCCCACGCTGCTGGGCGTTGGGTTGGACGCCGTGAGCTGGTCGCTCGGGTCGGGGGCCGCCATGTCGTCACTGGGGCCCGCGCAGGAAAGCGTGGACGCGACGAGGACGACGACGAGCAGACGGGAGCGCGCGCTGAAGCTCATGAGGACGTCCGACTCCGACTCCGGGGGCGGGATTGCCCCTCCATCCGGTCAGCATAGCCGTCGCGCAGTCCCTTGGGAAACGGAGACTAACGCGCCTCACTCGGGCCGCGCCGGAGCTGCGCGTAGTCCTCCGCCGTGTCCACGTCGCCGGCGATGCCCGGTGTGACCACGATGCGTGCTTCACACCCGAGCGCCGCGGCGCGCGCACGGTGCAGCGCGAAGCTCTGCGGGTGGCCGAAGCACGTGGGCATCAGGTCGGGAGGTCGCACCAAGAGCGCGTTGGTGCCGGCGTTGGCGCGGTCGGGACCCAGCGTGAGCGCGGCATCGCCCGACAGCAGCTCGTCCAGGTCGCCGGGCGTGAGCAGCGGCAGGTCGCTCATCAGCACCAACGCGGCGTCCGCGCCTTGGTCCTCTGCGAGCGCGAGCGCGGTGTCCACCACCTCGTTCAGGCGCACGGCGTCGCTCGGGTCTTTGAGCGGCAAGTGGCCGCGGGCGCGCGCGGTCGCCAGCACCTCGGCGTCGCTCGACACCACCATGATGGATGCGACGCCTGCGTGGGCCTCGAGGGTCCTCAGCACGTGCTCGAAACATGCGCGCGCAAAGGCTTGGCGCTCGGTCTCGGGCAACACACTGGCGAGGCGTGACTTGGCGCGTGCGAAGCCCTTCACGGGCACCACCGCCACGCAGCCCGTCATGGCAGCGCCGCCGCGAAGGTGAGCAGCTCGCGCGCCAGGCGCTCGCGGTCGTGTTCGTCGCCCATCACCGTGCGGGTCTCGAAGCAGGGCAGGGGGACGTCCGCCGCGTCGCCGTGCTCCACCACCAGCGCGCTCAGCAGGCCACCATAGTGGGCGACGATGGCGGTGGCGCTCGCAGGGACACCCGCCAGGTCCGGGATCATGGTGCCGAGCGGCCCCTTCACGGCCTTGCCGCCCACGATGGGGCTCAGCGCCACCACGCGCTTCTGCGCCACGCGCTCGCGCACGCCCGGCAGCTCCAAGATGGGGTCGATGGAGACGTAGGGGTTGCTGGGGCAGAGCACCACCAAGTCGGCCTGTTCCAGCGCGCTCAGCACTTCGGGCGTGGCCACACCGTCGCCCTCGCGCGTCACGCTGCGGACGCGCGGCACGGCGCGGCGCCCCACCAGCCAGTCTTGAAACGGCAGGCGCTCGCCCTCGGTGGTCTCGATGATGGTCTTGCGCACGCCATCGGTCATGGGGAGCAGGCGCGTGGTCACGCCCACGCTCGCGCACAGGCTCGCCGTCACCTGCGTGAGCGTGGCGCCCGCGGCCAGCTGCATGGTGCGCGCGAGGTGTGTGCCCAGGTCCCGGTCGCCCAGCGAGAACCAGGTGGGCCCGCCATAGCGGCCCAGCATCTCCATGGCGCGGAAGCTCTCGTCCTGCAGGCCCCAGCCGCGCTCACGGTCACCGAGGCCCCCCAGCGTGTACATCAGCGTGTCGAGGTCGGGGCAGACCGTGAGGCCCACGTGCACCAGATCATCGCCGGTGTTCACCACCACCGTGAGCGCGTCACCCGGCAGCGCGCGCGCGAGACCCTGCGCGAGGCGCGAGCCACCCACGCCACCCGCCAACGCCACCACGTGCCGAAACGCGCTCATGCGTAGAGGTCCACCTCGGGGTCGCGCAGCAGCTCCTGCGTGCTGCTGTCGCTCGGTGTGAAGCGCAGCCCCCGGATGTGCACCACGGGCCGCGCCTCGTTGCTCTGGCCTGCCACCAAGTCCGCCGCGGCGGCCAGCTGGTCGGCCAGCGCCGTGATGGTGTACTGCAGCTCGCGGCCGTGCAGGTCGTGTCGCCCGCGCTGGTCGAACACCGCCGGGATGCCGGCCACACCCACGGCCACGCCCACGGTGCCCACGCGAAAGGGGCGCCCGAACGAGTCGCTCACCACCAGGCCCACGCCCTCCGTGCCGAGCTCGGCCAGCAGCCGGCGTGCGCTCGCGTCCGGGTCCTCGGGCAGCAGCAGCGCCCACGGGCCCGAGCCCGGCGCGGCGTTGGCCGGGGAGGCATTGCTCATGTCGATGGCGGCGTTGGCCGAGATGAAGCCCAGGCGATGCCGCGTGACCAGCACGCCGGGACGCTTGCGCGAGATGCCCACGCTCTCGCGCAGGATCAGCTCCACCTGGGCCGGGTCCTTCTCGAGCTCGAGGCCCAGCGCGCGCGCCTCGTCGGAGGGCACCACCTGGCTCATGTCCACGAAGCGCCCTTCGCTGCGCGAGAAGAGCTTGGAGGTGACCACCAGCACGTCGCCGGGGTCGAGGCTCAGCTCCACCCGCGCGAGCGCCGTCTGAATCATGGGCGCGAGCGCGTCGCCCGCCTGCACCAGCGGGATCCCCGGGAGGGCCGTGAAGTGGACGCGTGCGCCGACCTCGAGCGCCGCCCCGGGACCTTGGCTCACGTGGGCATCCCGGTGATGCGCAGGCCGGCCGTGGCGCCGTACTTCTTGTTGATGAAGAGCAGCACGGGCGTGATGGACTCGAGCGCCACCGCGTTCTCGAGCGTGCCCGCCTCGATGGCGCGCAGGCCCAGGTCCTCGATGAGCTTGGCCACGGTCTCGCGCGCGTCCTTCTCGCCGCACAGCAGCACGTCGCAGTCGAACGTGTGGTGCGGGTCGCCCAGGTGCTCGGAGCTGATGTGGTGCAGCGCGGCCACCACGGTGGTGCCCTCACCCAGGATGGCCTGCGACTCGAGCGCCGCGGCCTGCCCGGCCGGCAGCTGCACGGAGCGCACCTTGGGCGGCTTGAGCGGCACGGTGATGTCCACCACGATCTTGCCGGCCACGGCCTCGCGGATGGACGTGAAGGTGGGCGCGTGCGCCGAGTAGGGCACGGTCACGACCACGACCTCGCCGTGCGCGCAGGCGCCCAGGTTGTCGCCGCCGGTCAGCGTGATGTTGTGCTCGGCCGCCAGCTCGGCCGCCTTGGCCACCCCACGCTCGGCCTCGCGCGAGCCGATGAAGACCTCGTGTCCCGCGCGCGCCCAGCGCAACGCCAACCCCGTGCCCTCACGTCCGGTACCACCAACAAGTCCAATTCGCATCGCTCGTCTCCTTGGGCCGGGGCCCCGCCGGCGGTTGTCGCGGCGCGCGGGACAGTAGCAGATCTGGGGCAGGTGGTCGGTTCGCCCCTGCTGGTGGGTGGGCCCGGGGGTGGCGTGATCGTGAGGAGGGCGAGGGGCACCCGGGTCTGCGGGGCCGGTCGCGCTGGCGCTCCCTCCGGTACCCCCCCAATTCGGCGCGTCCTGCGGACGCTTGAATTAGGGCCCCCCCAACCCCCGCTGACCCGGGCGCCCCTCGCCCTCCACGGTGGCGCCTCCGTCGTCGCATCCTGTCAGCGCCCCGATCACCCTCGTCGCGGGGCGGGCGGGGAGCTCCACTGGCTCCGGCGGAGCGCGGCGGCTTCGGAGACTCAGTGGCTCATCTGGCCCAACGGAGCGCAGCGTGGCTCGCCGTTCAGGTCGAACGCGGGAACGTGGAGCGCGGCATGCCGCGGATGGTCGCGAGCGAGGCGCCGTAGTGGTAGCGGATTTGGTCTGCGTCGTAGCGGTGCTCGGCGCCGATGGGGCAGGCTTCGCGGGCGGGGCAGCGCAGGGCACAAGGGGAGGCCTCGCTGGCGCGGAAGGTGGTGCAGCGGTCGAGCGAGAGAGTGCCGGTGGTGAGCGCCGCGCCCCGGCAGGCGGAGAGGCAGGGCTTCTCCAAACAGGTGCTGCAGGGGGAGGGCTGTGGGCCCGCGGGCGGCGTCAGCGGCAGCGACGAGTCGGCCACGACCACGGCGCGGTACGCGAACCAGGTGCCGAACGCCTCGGAGATGCCCACCAGCAGCGGCGACGGTTGGTGCCAGCCCAGCAGCGTGCCCAGGTCCTGCAGCGGAACCAGCGCAGGGCCAGGGTAGAGCGGGGCCCAGCGGTGCACGCTGAGCTCGTCTTCGAGGTGCGTGCGCACGGTGGCTAGCGAGAACTCATCGACCGGGTTGGCCGAGGTCCACGGTTCGGGCTGGGCTTTGCGCAGCGCCCGCCACATGCGCGGGCCTGCGTGACCGAACACCAGCAGCTGTCGGTGGTCGAGCAACCCGGGGCCGGCCGCCGCGATGGCGTTGCGGACTCCGCTGGGCAGCATGTCCATGGCCAGCACACCGCGTAGCAGCAGGCCGCGCTCGAACAGCACAGGGCTGTCACTCGGGAGAAGGGCGTCCATCTCAACGCATCATGACCCATCTGCGTGAGGGCGCCGCAGACCACGTCGATGCCTGGGTCCCAGCCGCTACTCGTTCTCCCACACCAGCGCCGGCACGCCTCGTGCTTCTTGTCTCGGTGCGCCTGTGTATGTGCCAGGCTGTGCCAGGAGCCCGCCAGAATCATGCCCACCTCAGACTCTCACGTGCGTCTTGCTTCTGGCGCGATCCCTGTCGGTCGTGCGCTTGCCGTCGCCATCGGCGCGCTGCTCACGTTGGCTGGCTGCGAAGCGGATGAATGCGCCCTCGACGGCACCGTGTGGCTCGGGCCACGCCCGAACTGCCCGCCGGGCCCCGACATCAACTATGGCGGTTGTGGTGCACCGCGGTTCCTCTTCGCGGAGTGTGCAGCTCAGCTGCAGGTCGAAGACACCCTGATGGACTTCACCTATCGCGTCGCGGGCCAAACGGTCGAGCTCACCAGCGTGGGGGCCGTCACTCCGAGCTCCGCAACCTTGGGAGCCGGCGACACGCTGAGCTACCAAGGCAGGGAATACACGCTCACCACGAGCGACCCCGACGAGTACTGGTACGGCGAGCGACCCTAGAGGCCGAGTTCCTTCTCAGCGCCGGCGTCTGCGGGCGAGCAGCAGTCCGACCATCAACAGACCCAGCGCGCCCACAGGCGTGTTGCTGGTGGTGTCCACGCGGCAGCCGCAGCCGCCACCCGAGCCCGGGTTGGTGCCCGCGTCCGCCGTGCCGGCGTCCTCGGGGATGCCGCTGTCGAGGCCCGGCCCGGTCGAGTCCACCACGTTGATCATGACCGTGCGTGTGCCGGCGCCGGGGGCAGTCACCGAGATGGTCGCCACGTCGTTGTCGCTATCGGCGTCGGTGGCCCCGGCGATGGTCACGGTCTGCGGCGTGGCGTAGTTGGCCGGCGTGAAGGTCAGCGTCCCGCCGGACGCCACCGTGACGTCGCTGTCGCCCGCCGTGCGGCTCACGTTCACGTTCACGATGCCGCTCGGCGCGTCGGCCAAGCGCACGGTGAAGGTGCGCGAGCTGCCCTCGGGGATGTTCACGGTGGTGGGCGTGACCGTCAGGATGATCGTCGCGCTGTCGGTGACGTTCACGGTGACCGGAACGTCCGTGAGCCCCGCGGAGCTGACCGTCAGCGTGGCCTGGTCGGCATCGCCGTCGTCGTCATCGGCCGCCGCCAGCTCCACCGGCTGCGGGTCCATCCAGTTGGTGCTGGAGAAGGTCAAGGTCGCACCCGACGCCACGCTCACGTCCGTGTCGCCCGCGGTGCGGCTCACGTTCACGGTCACGTTGCCGGCAGGCATGCGGGCGAGGGACACCGAGAAGGCGATGGCGCCTCCCTCGAGCATGCGCACGTGCTGCTGCGAGACCACCAGGCCCTGCGTCGCGCTGTCGTACACCGTGCGGTAGATCATCCCGCCGTAGCCAGCCGTGTAGAGGGCGCCGTCCGGGCCCACGGCCTGGTCGATGGGCGCGGCCTGATTGTTGGACCAGTAGTCCACGCTCTGCACGGTGGTGCCCGGCCCCACCACGGCGCGCATGCTGCGGCCGTCGATGTAGTCGCCGTAGAAGAAGTTGCCGCGGTACTCCGCCGGGAAGCCCGTGGCGTCGTAGAAGGTGCCCCCGGCCACCGCGCGCCCTTGCGCCATGGTGTTCAGCTGGCCGTTGCCGCTGCTGGCGTCCGGGCCTGGGTCCACCACCGTGAACGTCGTGTCGGTGACCGCGGCCGAGCCGTCCGCCACGTAGAACGTCCCGTTGAAGCTGTTGTCGTCCACGCCCGTGACCACCACGCGTTCACCCTGCCGCAGACGGTGCCCCGTGGTGCTGGCGAACGTGATCACGCCGCTGCTGCGCGTAGCGCCGCTCTGCGCGAGGGTCACCACGCGCGTCCCGCCGGTGCGGTACACCAGCGTGGGCGTGATGTAGCCTGCGGGCTGGTCGTTCTCGTAGTCGTTGTAGCCGGCGTGAACGCCGGAGGTCACCACGAACACCTGCTCGTAGCTGGTGCCCACCACGCTCACCCACAAGAGGTCGGTGCTGGGCTGGAACGTGAGCGTGAAGGGGTTGCGGAAACCGCGGGCGAAGATGTAGTCGGCGTTGCCGCCGGGGCCGTCGGCGAAGGGGTTGTCGCCGGGCACCGAGCCGTCGCGCCGGGCGCGCCCGATCTTGGCGGCCATGGAGTCGAGGTCACCATCCACGCCCGTGCCGTTGCCCAGGTCGCCGATGCCCCAGTAGAGCATGCCGTCGGCGCCGAAGCCGATGCTGCCGCCGTCATGGTTCTCACCCGCGGTGGGCAGGTCCTGCACGATGGTGGTCTTGCCTGTTCCGATGTTCCCGCTGGCCGTGTAGCGGATGATCTGCTGCTCGGACGAGGACACGGTCACGAAGAAGTACACGTAGCCGTTGCTGGTGAAGTCGGGGTCGAACGCCATCCCGATGAGCCCGCACTCGCTGTTGAGGTAGATGGGCAAGATCGTGGTGAAGGGCGTGGGCAGCAGGGTGCCGCCGCCGCCTGCGTTGATCTGCACGATGCGCACCTCGCCGCCCTTGCGTGTCAGGAACAGGCGGTTCGAGCCGTCGGGCGCGAACGCCATGCCGGTGATGTCACTCTCGGTGTCCAGCCACTCGGTCTCGGTGAAGTCCGTGGGGTCCACCAAGTCGGCCTCCGCCGGCCGGGGCACCATGGACGAGAAGGCGATCGCGATGGCGCCCATGAGCAGGGCAAGAGGCCTCGGGTTCCTGTGCATCGGGGCAGTATGCCGGGAATGGAGCCGCTGACCCAAGCGTTGCGGGCCTCATGTCCGAACCCAGCTCGTCGTCTCCCGCTCGTCATCTCATCGGTCGCGCCATCGTGGGTGTCGCTGTCATTGCGTCAGCGGCCATCCTCGCGGCAGCCTTCGTGCATTACGTGGACGTGAAGCACCGCGACGGCATCGAGGTGGCGGGCTCAGCGCGCAGCCGCATCACCAGCGACCGCGCCATGTGGTCGGCCGAGGTGTCGACGCGCGGAGCCACGCTGGTGGAAGCCTACGGCGTGCTGGACACGCACATCACCCGGGTGCGCGCGTTCCTCCAGGAGCAGGGCGTCCCCGCCGAGGCCATCAGCGTGCGCTCGGCCATGACGCGCGAGATGCACCCCTTCCACGAGAACGGCATGGAGCTCACCGAGACCATCCTGGGCTACAGCCTCACCCAGCAGGTGGAGGTGACCAGCAACGACATCGCCATGGTGGGCCGCATCTCGCGCGACATCACCCAGCTCATCCAGGAGGGCATCAACATCGCGTCGAGCGACCCGGAGTACATCTACACCGAGCTGGGCGACGTGAAGATCCGCCTGGTGGGTGAAGCGACGGAGGACGCCCGCCAGCGCGCCGAGCAGGTGGCCACGCACGCCCACGGGCGGCTCGGGCGGCTGGTGTCGGCGCGCATCGGAGTGGTGCAGGTGAACGCGGCGGACGAGACCGCGGTCACGTGGGACGGGGTCTACGACCGCAGCACCGTGGACAAAGACGTCATGATCGTGGTGCGCACCGTGTTCGAGCTGGAGTAGCCCGCTCCAGCCGAGCTGCGGCGGGGAACGCTTCCAGGCCACGGCACTTGCCAGGCACACTGCCGGCATGACGTCTTCGCCCCGCACGCTGGCCTACGCGGCCGTGGCTCTCGGGACCGCCTCTGCGGCGGCGTGGTGGCTGCTGCCGTACTTCATGGAAGCGCCCCAGGTGCTCATCGCGCCCGCGGTGGTGGTGGCGTTCTGCATCTTCGTGGTGTTGCTCGAGGTGCCCACACGCAGGCGCACCCGCGCGCTGCTCGAGAGCGACGCTGCACTGCAGGTGGCCACGTGGGAGTACAGCGCTGCCGCCTGGCCCGAGGTGGTGCGCACGGCACCTTCGCCGGGCTGGGGGGTGAACCTCTCGATCACCGTGCTCACCACCTTCGTCGTCACCATGGTGGCGGGCGTGACTACCGAAGACGTGCGCGCGCTCTTCTTGGGGGCCGCGTGGGCGGTGGTGTGCGCCGCGGCCATTCAGGCGTGGTTCAGCCACCGGGACGCCGCCCTGGCCAACCACCCCACGCGCAGCCTGCGCATGACGCGCAGCATCGTGATGCTGGGAGACCAGCTGTTCATCTTGAACCCCGAGCCTGCCCTCCCGGAGCTGGGCAGGGGCACCCACTTGCATCACTGCGTGGCCAGCCCCCGCGCGCCAGGCGACAGCAGCCCCCACTTCGCGGGCACGCTCACTTGGACGAGCCTCGCGTGGAGTCGCAACGGCCGCCTCCGCGTGGAGCGCCGCTTCCCCATCCCGCGCGAGCACGCGCACGACGTGGACCGCGTGGTGGCCGCCTACACGGCCATCGGGGCGCCGAACAGGGCGGACCCATCGCTCCGGTTGCCCGACTGATCCGGCGAGTGACCCACGCTCAGCGCGGCACGCGGCACTTGGCCCACGTGCACCACAGCGAGCGGCCATCATCCGTCGCCAGGTTCACGGCGCCGCCGTAGCGCGCCTGCACCACGCCCGGCAGGTAGACGTTGTCGTTGAGCACGTTGGCCGTCACGCGCATGCCGGGCGCGAGGTTCATGGGCCGCAAGGTGTTGTCGTGCACGCCCGCCGTGTTGCCCTCCCAATACACCACGAACGCCACTTGCGTTTTGGGGTCCACCCCCAGCACCACGGCGGGGTAGAGCCAGGGGTCGTCGCCCCAGGGAGCAAAGACATCGGAACCAGGTGGAAAGCGGCCGGGCATCATGGTCGGGGAGTCTCCTTCTGCGGCCTGCTCGGGGCGGCACGCCGTCTCCCGTCACGGAATCGTCCGCGCGACGGAGCCGGTGTCGATTGTGGTGATCGAAGCGCCGCGTGCCGCCACTGACCATGCCGATGGGCCCCCAGCTTGCCCAGAGGAGACCTTCATGTCCTTGCGTGCATCCCATTCCCTCGGCTTCGCCCTGCTCGCTCTCTTTACCGTGTCCGGCTGCGGTGGGGGCGACGGCCCGCCCACCACCGACGCGTCCGTCATGGACGCCACGGCGCCGGCTCCGCTCGGTGAGCCCTGCACCGCCGCGGCGGGTTGCGAGAGCGGCTACTGCGTGGACGGCGTCTGTTGCGAGTCCGCGTGCGACGGAGTGTGCGAGTCCGCCACCTGCGGCAGCAGCGGCGAGTGCATCGTGGCCGACGCCGCCACCGTGTGCCGCGCCGCCAGCGACGTGTGCGACGTGGCCGAGACCTGCACCGGCACCTCGAGCGTGTGTCCCGCCGACCTGGTCGCCGGCGAGGGCACCGAGTGCCGTGCGGCGGCCGACGTGTGCGACGTGGCCGAGGCGTGTGATGGCAGCTCGGCCGCCTGCCCGAGCGATGGCTTCGCGGACACCACGATCGAGTGCCGGGGAGCCGCCGGCGTGTGCGACGTCCCGGAGCTATGCCCCGGCGACAGCGCCGCTTGCCCCAGCGACGTGGTGGTGAGCGACATCGCCGAGGTCACCTGCCGGCCGAGCGTCGGGGCCTGCGACTTCACTGAGACCTGCGACGGGAGCGGCGCGGACTGCCCGGACGACGTCGTGGCGGACACCGGGACCACCTGTGGAACGTACGAGTGCAACGGCTTGGAGGGAGCCTGCCCCACCTCTTGCTCGACCCATGCGGACTGCGCCACGGGTGCCATGTGCGTGACCGGCCAGTGCATCTTCGGCCTCTGGGCCTTCACCACCAGCGGCGCCCGAAACGGCATCCTGGGCGGCTTGGCCGGCGCGGACGCTTACTGCCAGGGCTTCGCCGATGCCGCTGGCCTGCCGGGCACCTATCGTGCGTGGCTCAGCGACAGCACGGGCTCGCCGTCCACGCGCTTCACGCGCTCTGCCATCCCGTGGGTCATGCCTGTGGGCAGCACGAGCGGCATCATCCTGGCCAACGACTGGGCAGACCTCACGGACGGCAGCATCGACGCGGCGTTCCTGCAGAACGAGCTGGGCGTCACGGTGGCCCCCAACATCCCGTTCACCAACACCACGGGCGCCGGCACCGAGTGGAATGGCAACGACTGCAGCGACTGGACGTCCACCTCGGGCACGGGCGCATACGGGAGCACCAGCGCCACGACCGAAGGCATCTGGAGCGCGAGCGGTAGTGGCGGCGCCTGCAACGTCCTGCACCGCTACTACTGCTTCCAAATGGGTGGTGCCTCGAACGACTGAAGGAGGACAGTGTC
Organism: Sandaracinaceae bacterium; assembly: GCA_016706685.1. Taxonomy (NCBI): domain Bacteria; kingdom Pseudomonadati; phylum Myxococcota; order Polyangiales; family Sandaracinaceae; species Sandaracinaceae bacterium. The sequence continues at coordinate 10,587 of JADJJE010000015.1, forward strand.
TAGCGTGGCTCAGGCCGTCGTGGCCTGGGCCCGCGGGTCCATCACCAGGACAACCTCCTCGCGGGGGATCCACGAAAACCGAACCCGTTCATAGTGGCTGAAATCCGGCGCGGGACGAGGCACACTCGCCCGCGTGGAACGTCTCTCCGGACTCGACGCGTCTTTCCTCTACCTAGAGACGCCCAAGATGCACATGCACGTGGCCATGGCCGCCGTGCTGGACCCCGCGAACATGCCGGGCGGCTACAGCTTCGAGAAGGTGCAGAACCTCATCGAGAGCCGCGTGCACCGCCTGCCCGCCTTCCGGCGCCGCTTGGTGGAGGTGCCCTTCGAGCTGCACCACCCCGTGTGGATCGACGACCCGGACTTCGACATCATCCGCCACGTGCGGCGCGTGGCCTGTCCCGCGCCGGGGGGCCGCAAGGAGCTGGGCGAGATCTGCGGGCGCATCGCCAGCACCCCGCTCGACCGCTCGCGGCCGCTGTGGGAGGCGTGGGTCATCGAGGGCATCGAGGGCGGGCGCTTCGCCGTCATGACCAAGGTGCACCACGCCGCGGTGGACGGGGCCTCGGGCGCGGGCCTCTTGGTGCACCTCTTCAGCCTCAACCCGGGCGAGGCCGCGCCGCCCGCCGGAGTGGGCCCTGCCTTCCGCGGAGAGGGCGTCCCCTCGCAGCTGGACATGGTGCGCGACGCGGTGGTCTCGCGCGTGAAGCAGCCCGTGGAGTTCGTGAAGCTGGTGGCCCAGACGGCCAGCGCCATCGCCGGCGTGGCCAAGCACCGCCAAGAGGCCGACGCGCTGGTGGGCGGCACGCCGCTGCGGGCTCCGCGCACCAGCTTCAACGGCGCGCTCAGCGCGCGGCGCGACGTGGCCTTCGCGCAGCTGCCCCTCGAGGGCTTGAAGCGCATCAAAGACCGCTACGACGTGAAGCTCAACGACGTGGTGCTGGCCGTCTGCGCCGGCGCCGTGCGGCGCTATCTGCAAGGGCGCGGCGAGCTGCCGGCGGACCCGCTGGTGGCCGTGTGCCCCATCTCGGTGAAGTCCGCGCAGCCGGGCCTCGGCAGCAACCACGTCTCGGGCATGTTCACCTCGCTCGCCACCGACATCGACGACCCGGTGGAGCGCCTCATGGCCATCCGCGCCGCCACCATGGGCGCCAAGCACGAGCACCAGGCCATCGGCGCCGACATGCTGCAGAACTGGGCCGAGTTCGCGGCCCCCACCACCTTCCACCTGGCCTCGGTCTTCTACGCGCGCTGGCGCTTGGCCGAGAAGCACCGCCCCATCCACAACCTGGTCATCTCCAACGTGCCGGGCCCCCAGGTCCCCATCTACTTGGCGGGGGCCAAGCTGGTGGCCGTGTATCCCATGGGGCCGGTCATGGAGGGCGCGGGGCTCAACGTCACGGTCATGAGCTACGACGGCCACGTGGACTTCGGGTTCATGGTGGCGGCGGACTTGGTGCCAGACGTGTGGTCGCTCTCGGCGGGTGTGCAGCCCGCCTACGAAGAGCTTCGCAACGCGAAGTGAGCCTCGGGTGTGCTCGGAGGGACGGCGTCAGCCGCCCAGCACCCGGAGGTCGGGGGCAACGCGGAACGCGGGCTCGGTCTTGGCCCGGAGCTCGTCCATGCTCACACCCGCCGCGGTCTCGAGCAGCACCAGCCCGTCGCTCGTCACGTCGAAGACCGCGAGGTCGGTGACGATGCGGTGGACGCAGCCGAGGCCCGTGAGCGGCAACGTGCACTGGTTCCGGATCTTGGGCGTCCCGTCTTTGGCGGCGTGATCCATCATCACGAGGATGCGCTTCGCGCCGACCACGAGGTCCATGGCGCCGCCCATGCCCTTGATCATCTTGCCCGGGATCATCCAGTTCGCGATGTCGCCGCTGCCGGTGACCTCCATCGCTCCGAGGACGCAGAGGTCCACGTGGCCTCCGCGAATCATCGCGAACGAGTCGGCGCTCGAGAAGAACGACGCGCCGGGCATCTCGGTGATGGTCTGCTTGCCCGCGTTGATGAGATCGGGGTCTTCGTCGCCCTCGAAAGGAAACGGACCGATGCCGAGCAGGCCGTTCTCGGACTGCAGGAAGACGTCCATCCCCTCGGGGATGTAGTTGGCGACCAGGGTCGGCATGCCGATGCCGAGGTTCACGTAATAGCCGTCGCGGAGCTCTTCGGCGACGCGCATCGCCATCTGTTCTCGTGTCAGCGCCATCTCAGCTCCTCTTGCGCGTGGTGCGTTGTTCGATCGGCTTCTCGTAGTTCGTGCCGACCAGGATTCGCTGGACGTAGATGCCCGGCGTGTGGACGTGGTCTGGATCGATCGACCCCACTTCCACGAGCTCCTCGACCTCGGCGATGGTGATCCGCGCGGCGGTCGCCATCATGGGGTTGAAGTTCCGCGAGGTCTTCCGGTAGACGAGGTTCCCGAGGCGGTCGCCCTTCCATGCCTTCACGAAGGCGAAGTCGGCGGTGAGGGCGGTCTCCATTACGTGCATGTGGCCGCCGAACTCGCGCGTCTCCTTGCCCCGCGCAACTTCGGTCCCGTAGCCGGTCCGAGTGAAGAACGCGGGAATGCCTGCGCCGCCGGCCCGAATGCGCTCGGCGAGTGTGCCTTGCGGGGTGAGTTCCACCTCGAGCTCCCCGCTGAGGAAGAGCCTCTCGAAGATCTTGTTCTCGCCCACATAGGACGAGACCATCTTCTTCACCTGGCCGTTGGCGAGCAGGATGCCGAGCCCCTTGTCGGTGGTTCCGCAGTTGTTCGAGATGATGGTGAGCGCGCGGGTGCCGCGACGGTGGAGCGCGGCGATCAAGTTCTCGTGGTTGCCCGAGAGACCGAAGCCGCCGGACATCAGCGTGCAGCCGTCCGGCAAGTCCTCGATCGCGGCATCCGCGGACGGGAAGAGCTTGTTCATGTGCCCGAATCATGGGGGGTCATCGCGGGGGAAGTCAATGAATGGCCATTCATTTTCTGCACCGGGCGCCCAGCGCCTTACAAAGTGCCGCCCGTTTCGCCGATAGCGCTAAGGCAGCGCGCCGCATTTCCTCTGCTAGCGTGGCTCTCCATGAAGCAGAAGCTGTTCATCTACTGGCCGGCCGGCATGGAGTTCTTCACCATCGCGCTCGCGTGCTCGCTCGACACCAGCGACCCCACCAAGCTCATCGCGCTGCACTTCGACCCGGCCCAGTGGGCGGCCATGCTGTTCTCGCCCTTCTTCCTGGTGTGCATGTTCTTCGCTGCGCTGGGCATGTGGAAGCTGCACCAGATCTGGAAGACCGGCGCGCCCTTCTCGGACACCGACAAGTTCGCCATGGTCTGGTTCCTGATGAACGCCACCTGGTACCACACGGGCTGCGACGTCATGTCCGGCCTCTTCCAGGTCATGCCCAACCTGCGCGACGCCTACGCCATCTCCAACGCCGCGCACGACTTCCCCATGCACGACCTCCACCGCATCGGTCTGGACGTCGTGTACTGGCTCGAGCTGTTCATCCAGGTCCCGCTGTGCCTGGTGGTCATCGCGCTGTACGCGAAGCGCTCTCCCGCCCGGCCGGTCGTGGAGGCATTCCTCTGCGCGCTGCACTTCGCGGGCACATGGGCGTACTACCTGCCGTCGATCATCATGGGCGAGACCAACAACGTGATCATCTCCAACATCGACCGGACGGTCGCGACGGTGTGGGTGATCGTGCCGGGCCTGCTGGCGTGGCGGGCGATGAAGCAGGTGGTCGCCGCCACCGAGGCGAACGCCGCGGCGTAACGGGCGCACGGGCGCCTAGCCAGTTGTCAGCCCTGGGGACGCGTGTATTCTCTCGCGGGCAATCAACCGAGGGGAGCCCCATGCAGCCACGCGAGCGCAACACTTCGAGCCACACGTCTGCTTCGCTGGCCGCATCGGTCCATCGCCTCGGGCGTCCCGCTTGGCGCGGCGCCGTTCTCGTCATGCTGGTCGGCGTGGCACCCGGGTGCGGAGGGGGAGGCGACGCGGGCAACGACATGGGCGCACAGTCGGATGCGGGTAGCGACATGGGCGCGCCGTCGGACGCCGGACCTTGCCTCTGGTACCTGGACAGCGACGGCGATGGCTACGGCAGCGATGTCGTCGTCCCCATCGAGTCCTGCGAGCCTCGAGTGGGCCGCGTGACGCGAGGAGGCGACTGCGACGACGGAGTCGCCACCATCAGGCCCGGCGCGGGTGAGCTGTGTGACGCCGTGGACAACGACTGCGACGGGACCGCCAACGAGGGCTTCATGCTGGGCTCCGCGTGCACCGGCATGGGCGAGTGCGGGGCCGGGACCGTGGAGTGCCTCGACATGGACACGACCGTTTGCTCCACCGACGTTGGCGGGTCCGCGAGTGCAGCCACCACCGAGACGTGCGACGCGCTCGACAACGACTGCGACGGCGACACGGATGAAGACGTCCTGGTGGGCGAAGCCTGCCCGGCAGTGGGCGAGTGCGGTGCAGGGGTGACCGAGTGCTCCGTCGCAGGGAGCATCGTCTGCTCCACCCAAGCGGGAGGCTCGGCAAGTCAGGCCACGGAAGAGCTGTGCGACGGCGTCGACAACGACTGCGATGGCCCCACCGACGAGACGTTCGCGTTGGGCGGCGCGTGCGATGGCGCCGGTGGCTGTGGCGTCGGTCAGGTCGAGTGCCTCAGCTCCAGCCCCAGCTTCACGGAGACGGTCTGCTCCACGGAGCCGGGCGGGACCCAAGACCAAGCCGCCGTCAACGACTTGCTCTGCAACGGCCTGGACGACGACTGTGACGGCACGACGGACGAGGACCGCGGAGTGGGCGGGCCCTGCAATGACGCCTGCGGGCCGGGCGTGATCGAGTGCGCCTCACTGAACACCACTCGCTGCTCGTCGGAGGGCTCCTGCTGACTACGTTCAGTACCGGTACGGGAAGTTCACATTGAACGTGCTCGCGCGGAACGGCGGCACGCGCGCCTTCTGAACGGCCTGCGCAATACACGACCTCACCGACTCTGGGAGCGTCGTCGAGTTCACCGTCACGCTCTGCACGGCCCCCGAGGGCTGGAAGCGCACGTGCACGGTGACCTGGCCGCCAGTCGTGCTTCCGGCGGTGCACGAGCGCACCTCGCCAGCGCGCTCAGCCAACGCTTGCGCGACGTCGTTGCGCGAGGGCGTCTCGGGGACGGCCGGCGGTGGAGGGGGCGGTGGCGGCGCGGGCTGGTCCGCGTGCGCGATGGACTCGTTCACGCTGGGGAGCGTGGCGGCGCACAGCAACATGGCGAGTAGGAGCCATTGGCGAGGGTGGCTCGCGGTGAATGATGTCCCATGCCCTTGTCGCATGGTGAAACTCTACGCGCGGGCGCGCGGCTCGCCAAGAGTGGGCTGGACGATCCGCGCGCGACACCGTATCGCTCCGCGATGCCGCCCATCGCGAACCTGATCGCTCTCGTCGTCATCGTCGTCCTAATCGCGGTCTTCCTGGGCCCCCGACTGCTCGCGTTCATCGCGTCACACAAGGGCACCGAAGCTCGAGCCCGCGTGAAGCACGCCGAGCTCACCAGCGTGATGGACGAACGAAAGCGCTACGCGCACCGCCTCGTGCTCGTGGTGACCCCGCCCGGAGGCAAGCCCGAGTTCGAGGCGACGGTCTCGCAGGTGCTGCCCTTCATGGCCATGGGCACGCCGCCCGTGGGCACCCTTCTCGAGGTTCGCTACCTGCCGGGAATCTCACGCTCCGTCTACATCGTCGGCCCCCTCCGCTGACGTAGCCACGGAGGCCTATCGGATTGCTGTTCGCTCCGGCAGCCCCCGTGCTCCCCCGTCGAGCCCAGGTGAGCCCAACGGAAAACGAGAAGGTGACCGCCGGGGCGTGTGCTACGGGCCAATCCCGCTCAGTCGGACTGCCCAGCTGGGCCAGCTGGGTGCTCTGCCGAGGCGGTTGCAGCAGCCGGGGCGGGGCAGGGGTCAGCGGGGGCCCGGGAACGGGGGGTCGTTCGATGATCGCGGTCGAGGCGCCCGGGTGGCTAGGCGCGACGAGGGAGCATACCGACTGGTATGTGACCGAGGAGCAACGACGCCAGCCGGGATGCCTCGGCCGCGAGCGCGAACGACTCACCCGTTCCCGGGCCCCAGGGGCGTGGGGGGACCCGGAAAACAAACGCAGCGCAGCGAAGTGCGGTTTTCCAGGGAGTCCCGACAGGACGCGCCAGCGCGTCCGTGCCCGCCGCGACCCCTGCCCCGCCCCGGCGGATCGATCCCCCCACCGCCATGCCACAGCCAGCCACCGAGCTTGGCAGCGCTGGCCCTTCAATGTTACCAATGAGCTTCACGCGCCCCGGCGCGTCACCTTGGAGATGGAATGCGTAGCTGGCTGACTCTGGGAGCTGTGTTGTTCGCCGCCTACGGCGGGCTCGGCCTGTCGGCATGCGCAGACGGTGTCTACTTCGAGGGAGGCGCGCCCGAGGACGGTGTGGACTTGGGCCCGCCCGACCTGGGGCCGCCCCCACCGGACATGGGCCCCGCGGACATGGGCCCGCCGGACATGGGGCCGCCCGATCTCGGCCCGCCGGACATGGGTCCCGACCTCGGCCCCTGCCCCGTGGGCATGACCACCTGCTGCGGCGACGGCATCGTCCAGGCCAACGAGGAGTGCGAGCCGGGCCTGCCCAGCGGGAACCCCGACCGCTGCCCCACCAACCCGGGGTCCGACTGCAACCAGAGCGGCGGCACCATGTGCATCGAGGGCACCAACTGCCTGGCGCGCTGCGTCCCCGCCAACCCGCTGAACCCGGCGCTGTTCTGCCCCCTCTGATCGGAGCCTCGCGCACATGCTCGTACTGCTGACAGGGGCCTTCGGGAACCTGGGGATGGCCACGGCCGAAGCCCTCATCCGCGCTGGCCACGATGTCCGCGCGCTCGACCTGGACACCAAGCTGGCGCGCTCGCGGGCGGCCCAGCTCAAGAAGCAGGCGGCGCGCGCCGGCAAGAACCTGGACGTGCGCTACGGCGACATCCGCGACGCGTCGTTCATCCGTCACGCGGTGCTCGAGTGCGGTGCGGTCATCCACCACGCGGCCATCCTGCCGCCCAAGACGGAGCAGTCGCCCGAGCTGGCGCAGGCCATCAACGTGGGCGGCACCGAGTGCGTGCTGCGCGCCATCGAAGAGATGCGCACCCCGGCCCGCCTGGTGTTCCCCTCGAGCGTGAGCGTGCACGGCCCGCGCCTGCACGAGCGCCCGCCGGTGAGCGCTGCCACGCCCACGCAGGGCACCGACGAGTACACGCGCGGCAAGATCGCCTGCGAAGAGCTCCTCCGCGCCTCGCGCATCCCCTGGGTCATCACGCGCGTGGGGGTCTCGCCCGACCCGGGCGCCAGCAGCGTCACGCTGGACACGCTGCGCATGCTGTTCCGGCAGTCGCCCAAGAACCGCCTCGAGTACGTGCACCGCGACGACGTGGCGCGCGCGCTGGCAGCGGCCGTGTCCGAGCCCGAGGCGCTGGGCAAGACGCTCATGCTGGGCGGGGGCAAGGGCTGCCGCATCACGCACTACGACCTGATCCAGACGCTGTTCGACGCCATGGGCCTCGGCCACGTGCCCTTCGACGCGTTCGGCGACGAGAGCTACTACACCGACTGGATGGACTCCGACGAGGCGCAGCGCATCCTGCACTTCCAGGGCGGGCGCTTCGAGGACTACCAGGAAGAGCTGAAGCGCCGCCTCACCCCCGTGCGCCTCCTGCTGCGCCCGTCCCGCAGCCCGCTGCGCTGGGCGTTCCTGTCGCTGGTTCGCCCGCGCCAGCGCTAGCTGTAACAAGTTCTACTTTTTTCGTTTGGCGCCTCCCGGAAGGGCGATTCCACGCTATGGTGCCGGCCGGAGACGACCATGAGCGCCAACACCCTCTTCGAGCCGGCCTTGATGCCCCATCTGATCATCGATGGGCTCAACCGCTACAACGACCGCCCCTGCCTGTTCCTCGGCGACGAGATGCAGACCTACAAGGAGGTTCGTGAGAAGACCAGCCAGCTGATCCAAGCGCTGAACAGCAAGGGCATCGGCAAGGGGTCGCGCACGGCCATCATCTCGGCCAACCGGCCCGAGGTGCTGCACAACATCGCGGCGGGCTCCATCGCGGGCGTGTGCGCCACGGCGCTGCATCCGCTCGGCTCGCTGGACGACCACGCCTACGTCATCGAGAACGCCGGCATCGAGACGCTCATCTACGACCCCACCGCGTTCGATGGCCTGGCCAAGGCCCTGAAAGAGCGCGTGCCGGGCCTCAAGAACCTGCTGGCCTTCGGGCCCAGCGAAGTGGGCGAAGACTACGTCGCGCTCGCGTCCAAGTTCGAGCCGAAGCCCCTGGTGGCGGCCGACATCACGGCCGAAGACCTGAACACCATCGTGTTCACGGGCGGTACCACGGGGCGTCCCAAGGGCGTGCTCCAGCCGTACCGTTCGGGCGCCTACATGACCATGGTGCAGATGGCCGAGTGGGAGTGGCCCGAGGAGATCCGCTTCCTGGTGGCCACGCCGCTCTCGCACGCGGCCGCGGCGGTGTTCGTGCCCACGCTGCAGCGCGGCGGCGCGCTCTACGCCACCAAGGGCTTCACGCCCGACATCTTCTTCGACACCATCGAGAAGCACCGCATCACCACCACCTTCCTGGTGCCGGTCATGGTGTACTCGTTGCTGGACCACCCACGCGCCAAGACGGCGGACCTCAGCAGCCTCGAGACGCTGTTCTACGGGGCGTCGCCCATGTCCCCCGCGCGCCTCCAGCAGGGCATCGAGCAGTGGGGCCAGATCTTCTTCCAGTTCTTCGGGCAGTCCGAGGCGCCCATGGTGCTCACGCACATGAAGAAGAAGGAGCACGACCTCAGCAAGCCCGAGCGCTTCTCGTCGTGTGGCCGCCCGGCGCCCTGGGTGCACATGGCCCTGCTCAACGACGAAGACCAGCCCGTGCCGGCCGGCGAGCCGGGCGAGATCTGCGTGCGCGGCCCGCTGGTCATGAAGGGCTACCACGGCCTCCCGGAGGAGACGGCCAAGGCCTTCTCGGGCGGCTGGCTGCACACGGGCGACGTGGGCCGCTTCGACGAAGACGGCTTCCTCTACATCGTGGACCGCAAGAAGGACATGATCGTGACGGGCGGCTTCAACGTGTTCCCGCGCGAGCTCGAAGACGTGATCTCCGCGCACCCGAGCGTGGCCATGGTGCAGGTCATCGGCGTGCCCGACGAGCGCTGGGGCGAGTCCGTGAAGGCCGTGGTGGTGCTCAAGCCGGGCGTCGCGCCCAGCGACGAGCTGGCCTACGAGCTGAAGAACAAGGTGAAGGAGGCCAAGGGGTCCGTGCAGACGCCGAAGTCCGTGGACTTCGTGGACAAGATCCCGCTCAGCCCCCTGGGCAAGCCCGACAAGAAGGCCCTGCGCGCCCAGTACTGGGGCGACCAGGCCCGCGCCGTCAACTGATGCCGTGTCGCGCGGCCAGGCAGGACGCAGCGTCTCTGCCCAGGTCGCGCGAGGGGGTCAGAGCGCGATCGAGATACCCGCGTTCATCACGAACTGCAGCGTGCGGTAGCGCACGTCGTCGACGTCCTCGTTGCGGTCGCGGAAGCCGTCACGACGGAAGCCGGTCTCCAGCAAGAAACCGAACGTGTCGTTGATGAAGAGCTGCGCACCGAACATGAGCCCGATGCTGACGCCCACCTCGGGGAACCCGTCAGCGTCCGCCGCGTAGATGGACAGCCCCATCGGGATGCCGATGTAGACCTCGAAGGGGTTGCCCGCGAGGTCCAGCACGTAGCGTCCCTTGGACCACACCCCGAAGGTCAGCGCGTGGATGTTCTCGAACTCGATATCGAACCCGAGCACCGTGATGTCGGCGGGGTTGAGCAGGTGGTAGTCGAACATCGGTCCCAGCACCACGTACTTGTGGATGGGGATCTCGAGGCGCGCGCCCACGCCGCCGCCCACGCGCATGTCGCGGTTGATGTCGGCGCCATCGGTGCGGCCACGCCACTGGCCGCCCCCGCGCAGCACGCCGTACGCGTTGAGGCGCCACTGCTCCGTGGGGCCGCCACTGGCCACGCCCGTGCCGCCGCCTTCGGCCTGGATGACCTGCGCGTCGGCACGGCCAGCCACCAGCGTGAGCAGCGCGAGCGCAGCGCTCAGCAGGCCGGCGGAGCGGAGATTCTTGGCGAACATGGGAGCATGGGTCATGGGAGCGTCCTTCGTGAAGAGCGGGCGTGTCAGAGCGCGGCGCCCACCGGGCAGGTCACGCCTGTACCGCCGAGGCCGCAGTAGCCCCCCGGGTTCTTGCCCAGGTACTGCTGATGATAGGCCTCGGCGTAGTAGAACGGCGGGGCCGGGAGGATCTCGGTGGTGATGGCGCCGTAGCCCGCCTTCGCCAGCACGGGGGCGAAGGCGTCGCGCGAGGCCTCGGCGGCACGCTGCTGGGCGTCTCCGTACGTGTAGATGCCGGAGCGGTACTGGGTGCCCCGGTCGTTGCCCTGCCGCATGCCCTGCGTGGGGTCGTGGCTCTCCCAGAAGAGCTTGAGCAGCGCCGTGTAAGGCACCACCGCGGGGTCGAACACCACCAGGACCACCTCGTTGTGGCCGGTCTGCCCCGAGCAGACCTCCTCATAGGTGGGGTTGGGGGTGTGCCCTGCCGCGTAGCCCACCGCGGTGGTGATGACGCCGGGTGCCTGCCAGAACTTGCGCTCGGCGCCCCAGAAGCAGCCCAGGCCGAACACCGCCTGCTCGGCGCCCGCGGGGAAGGGAGGCTCGAGCGGCGCGCCGGTGAGCACGAAGTGCTTCGGGGGCACCGGCATGCGGGTGCTGCGCCCGGGCAGCGCCTCGGCCTTACTCGGAATGGAGAGCTTTTTCTGGCTGAAGAACATGCGGGCAGTCTAGTCGCTGCGCGCCCCGAAGGGCTACGGGCACTGCTCCGTGACCAGCGTCTCGGTGGCCTCCAGGCAGGCGCCGATCCCTGTGCACGATGCGCAGTCGTAGCTCATGCCCATCCGACGCACGTAGCAGCTGGTGGAGTCCTCGTTCATGCAGAACTGGTAGTCGATGACCACGCCAGGGGAGCACGTCACCGTGGAGTTGGTGCAGGTGTCGTCGCCCGCGTCCAGCGGCTCGAACATGGGGCCCATGTCGTTGTCACCGCCACCACCCCCGCCGCAGCCGGTACCCACGGCGGGGACGAAGAGCAGGACAGCGAGCAGGGAGAAGCGAGTCAGACGTGCCATGGATTACCTCCGGGACGGAATGCCGGAAAAGGCTCGGCCTGACAAGCACAGTTCGCAGCCCGGGCGGCGCAGTCGCCATCAGGGGACGATGGTGACCCGACCCGTGCCGCGCAGGCTGACCACCACCTGGTCGTCCACGACCTCGAGGCCGATGGGCTCTTCGCCCGTGGGCAGCGAGAAGCGGTTCACCTCGGCGAAGGTCAGTCCGTTCACCTGGATGACCTCGCTCGTGTCGCGGCTGGCGATCCACAGCGAGCCATCGGAGGTGAAGCCCAGGCCCTCGGGCGCCATGAAGCCCGGCGTCACGATGATCTCGTTCATGAACGCGCCGGTGTTGCCGTTGAAGCGCATGACCACCGAGTTGGTGCGCGCGGCCACGTAGAGGTGCCCGTCGGGGCCGAAGGACAAGCCCTCGGGGCTGCCCAGCGAGGGGTGCGTGGCGAACTCGCCCAGCTCGGTCCCGTCAGGGTCGAAGCGCACCACGTTGCCCGTGTTGCGGCAGCTCACGTAGAGCCGGCCGTCGGGGCCGAAGCGCGGCGTGTTGGGGCCGTTGATGCCCATGTTGGCGAAGACGTCGATGAAAGCGCCGGTGGTGCCGTTGAAGCGCAGGATGACGTTGGCGCTGGTGCGCGCGGCCACGTAGAGGTTGCCGTCGGGCCCGAAGTCGAGGCCCTGGAAGCCGGTCCCTTCCGTGGGCTGCGTGGCGAACTCGGTGATGACGCCGGTGCCCTGCTCGATGCGGTACACCGAGTCGTTCAGCGAGGCGTAGAGCGCGCAGTCGGGGCCCACCCGCAGGCCCTCGGGTGAGTTGCTGACCAGCGTGACGCCGCCCGTGGGCAGCCCCAGCCAGCCCGGGCAGGCGATCGCGGTGGGGAAGCCCCCGTCCACGCTCGCGTCCGGGCCGCCGTCGAAGCCCGCATCCATGCCGGCATCGGTCCCCCCGTCGAAGCCTGCGTCCGAGCCTGCGTCGGTGCCCGAGTCGAAGCCCGCGTCCACACCAACGTCGAAGCCCGCGTCCACGCTGGCGTCGGTGCCAGCGTCGGAGCCCTGGTCGCCCATGGCGAGGTCAGGCTGGCCCCCACCTTGATCCACGGGCGGCTGCCCGCTGTCGACCTGGGGCGTGACCGTGGTGTCCTTGCCGCAGCCCGGCGCGCCGAGCGCGAGCACGACGAAGCAGAGAGCAAACCGCTTGGGGGAGCTGGTGGGCATCACCGGGCAGGGTGCCTCAGGCGTGACCGAACGCCAACTCCGCGGCGCGACCCCGCTATCCCCCGCTCAACAGGCGCCGCACGCTGCGCGCCAGCCCCTCTGGCGTGAACGGCTTGGCGAGGAACGCCGTGCGGTCATCGCGCTCGCTCGGGTGCACCACCGCAGTCTCGGTGTAGCCCGACACGAAGAGCACGCGCAGCTCGGGGCGGATGCGGCGCAGCGTCTCCGCCAGCGTGCGGCCGTCCATCTTGGGCATGACGATGTCCGTGACCACCACGTCGAAGTCGCTGGGCGCACGCTCGAACCACCGGCACGCCTCGCTCGTGTCACCCGGCACCACCACCGTGTACCCATAGTGCTCGAGCGCGGTCTGCGCGATCTTGCGCACGGGCAGGGAGTCCTCCACCAGCAGGATGCGCTCGGAACCTTCGAGCGGGTTCGACAGGTTCACCGCGGACACCCGCTCCACGGCGGCGTCCACGCGAGGCAGGAACATGCAGAACGTGGAGCCTTGCCCTGGCGCCGAGCGCACCACCATGAAGCCGCCGCTCTGGTTCACCACGCCGTCGACCGTGGCCAGCCCCAGCCCCGTCCCGCGCCCCGCCTCCTTGGTGGTGAAGAAGGGGTCGAAGACGCGCAGGAGGGTGGCCTCGTCCATGCCCGAGCCCTCGTCACTCACGGCCACGCTCACGTACGGACCAGGCTTGGCCTCGAGGGGCGCGCCGCCGCTCCCGGGGACCACGTCCTCGTTGCGCGTGGTGATGCTGAGGCGCCCGCCGTTGGGCATGGCGTCACGACCGTTGACCACCAGGTTCATCACGACCTGGTCCAGCTGCGCGCGGTCGGCACGCACGCGCCCGAGATCCTCGGCGAGGTGGGTCTCCAGCTCGATGTCGTCACCCAGCAGCCGGCGCAACATGCGCACCAGCTCGGTCACCAGCTCGTTCAAGTCCAGCACGCGAGCCACCAGCACTTGCTTGCGGCTGAAGGCCAGCAGCTGACGCGTCAGCTCGGCCGCGCGATGCGCCGCGCTGGCGATCTCGTCGAGGGCGTCCTCGGTCTTGATGCCCCGCGTGCTGCCCTTGCGAAGGAAGTGCACGTACGACGTGATGACGGTCAGCAGGTTGTTGAAGTCGTGCGCCACCCCGCCGGCGAGCCGGCCGACGGCGTCCATCTTCTGTGCTTGGAGCAGCGCCTCGCGGCTGGCCAGGAGCTCGGCCTGCGCCCGCACGCGCTCGGTCATGTCGCGGAACGAGAACACGCGCCCCAGGTTCTTTCCATCGGCGATGCGCGGCGTGGCCTGCAGCTCGAACACGCGCCCATCGGTCAGTTCGAGGCGCCGGAAGAAGGTGGCGTCCGGGGTCTCGCGCAGCGCGTCGAGGTCACTCAGGAACGCGTCCGGGTCCACCAGCTGGGTGGTGATGGCCGGCATGCGCAGCATGTGCTCCCACGATGCGGCATTCAGCGGGTCGAGGCGCCACATGGTCATCATCTGGCGGTTGCAGGTGAGCGCCGCTTCCTCGGCGTCGGTCACCAGGAACCCATCGCCCGAAGCGTCGAACGTGGCCTGCTGCAGCGCGAGTGAACCACGCAGGGCGCGCTCGGCGATGCGACGCTCCTCGTCGCGCACGAACACGGCCACGCACGCGACAGAGGGCGCGCTGGTGCCGGCCGGCGCGCGCGTGACCAGCACCCGGACACCCAGCTCGGGGCGCATGCCGCGCGCCAGCGTGGCGTCGATGGACAGCTCGTCACGCCCGCCGCTGATCAGCTCGTCGAGCGCGCTGCCCAGCGCGGCGTGGGAGACCAGGTCGTCGAGGCGCAGCCCCAGCAGCTCGCCCCCGCGTCCCTCCAGCATGTGCAGCAGGGACTTGTTGGCGGACACGATGCGGTGGTCCGGGGCCACGAGCGCCACGCCCACCGGCAGCAACTCGAACGCACTCGCATCGATCTCAGTCAATTGTCACCGTCCGCGCCACGCAGGAAGGGTACCGCTGATTCTAGAAAAACGCGCGGGGCGTCGACATGGGCGAAGTGTGAGCCCTCTCGCAGTTTCACGAACTCGGCGTCCGGCACGAGCGCACGCATACGCTCCCCCACCTCGGGCGGCACCATGGGATCTCGCTCGGCGTACATGAGCATGAGCGGCACGGGGAAGCGCGCCCCACGCTCGCGGCGGGCGCACAGCTGGGCTTCGAATGCGGTCATCTCCCGGACGTCCAGTGTCTCTTTCAGGATGCGATGGAACGCGTGGCGGCCCGCGCGCGTGGACAGCGGCGCGCCGTACTCGCGGGTCTCCTCGCGCGACTTGAGCGTCTCGTCGTAGTAGTGGACGTTGCGCTGCACCCAGCGCTCCGGGTGGAGCGCGATGACCCGCTGCAGCACGCTCTCGCTGAGCGGCAGCCCGAGGGCCATGCGCAGCGCGTGCAGGCGCGGCAGCGGAATGCCGGGCGAGTGCAGGTTCAACAGGCGCGACATGGCGCCCCGGTCGCGCAGGGCGAGGCGCATGGCCAGGTAACCGCCCAGCGAGTTGCCCACCGTTCTGCAGCCGCGGATGCCCAGCGCGTCGATCAGCTCGCCCAGGAACTCGGCGTACCGGTCGGGGTGGTACGAGCGGTCCGGCATGCTGCTGCGGCCACTGCCGGGCAGGTCCGGCACGTACACCGTGAAGTGCTGGCCCAGCGGCTCGAGCACGTAGCGGAACGAGTAGCTGGACGTCATCAGGCCGTGCACCAACAGCAGCGGCGGCCCGCTGCCGTGCACACGGCAGTGCACGCGCACGTCGCCGAAGGCGGTGCTGTGGAGCGAGAGCTCGCGCGCGGGCGTGCTGAAGTACGGGTGCGGGATACGCGGCAGCGCGGGGAGCGCCGCGAACGGCAGCTGCTGAAACGGAGCCCGGCTCATGAAGCGGGCCCCACGTTCACCACGATGCCGTTGAGCTGCGCCATGCCCGAGAGCGCCTCGAGCGCGGCCGGCCCCGTGGCAGACAGCAGGTTCACGTTGGCCCCGTGTGTGCCTGACGCCACCCGCAGCCCGCTGGCCTCTTGGTGTCCCCAGCCGTGCGGCAGCGCCACGGCGCCCGGCATCATGTCGTCGGTCACGGCCACGGGCAGCGTCAGGCTGGCCAGCGCGTTGCTCACCGTGGCCATGTCGCCATCGGCCAGGCCGGCCTGCGTCGCGTCGTCCGGGTGCATGTAGACGTAGTTGGTGTGGTGCCGGCCGCTCACGAAGTGCGGCACGTTGTGCATCCAGCTGTTGTGGCTGAGTGGCTCGCGCTTGCTGATGAGCTTGAGCTGCGTGCGCTGTTGGAGCTCGCGCGCGAAGACCGCAGGGAGGTCTTGCGCGAGGGCCACCAGCTCGGGCGGGGCCAGCTGCACGCGGCCGTCGTCGGTGACCACGCGCGCGCCCAAGAAGGTGCCGCCCTCGTGCGGGGGCCGCAGCACGCCATGGGGGTGCGCGCGGTGGCTGCGCCGTGAGCCTTGCTTCGTGGCCCGCAGCACCACGTCCAGCAGGCGCTCGTGCGTGAGCCCCAGCGTGTCGCCCACGCCCGGAAGGCCGCGCGCGCGCAGCCATGCCTGCAGCAGCGTGGACACGGGCCGCGACCCGAACAGCGGCGCTCCGCACGCGCGCGCCAGCTGCAGCAGGATGTCCACCTCGTCGCGCTGCTCGGCCTCGGGCGGCACCACGCGCTCCGAGTACTGCATGAATGGCGTGGGCGAGGCCCCCATGAACGACTGGAACACGAAGGGGATGTTGGGCCGCTGCAGCGAGGTGGTGCCCGGCAGCACGTAGTGCGCCAGCTGGCCCGTCTCGGTGCGGAAGATGTCCACCGTGACCAGCAGCTCCAGCTCGCTGAGCGCTTGGGTGAGACGGCCGCCCGCGTTGGGCACCGAGAGCACGGGGTTGCCCGAGAACACGAAGAGGGCGCGCACCTGGCCGGGTCCCTTCGTGAGGATCTCGTCGGCCAGGATGCCGGCCGGAAAGCTGTCCACGCACGACGGCAGGTCACCCACGCGGCTGCGGTCGCCGCGCATGGTGTTGCCGGCCTTGCGCAGCAGGCGCATCAGATCCGGCACGATGGGCTGCCCCACCAGCGTGCCGCCACGGCGGTCGAGGTTGCCCGTGATGGCGTTGATGACCTCCTGCAGCCAGAACGCCAGTGTGCCGTGGCTGCCTTGGTTCACGCCCGTGGAGCAGAACAGCGCCGCCCCGTCGGCGGCCAGGTAGTCGCGCACCAGCCCGCGCAGCACGCTGGCCTCGATGCCCGTCACGGCGGCGGTCTTCTCGGGGGTCCATCCCGCTGCCAGGGCCTCGAGCCCATCGAAGCCGTTCATGTAGCGGTCCACGTGCGCGCGGTTCACGCCGTGTTGCAGCACCTCATGCAAGAACGAGAGATAGAAGAACACGTCGGTGTCGGGCCGGATGAAGACGTGCTCGCCCAGCTGACGCGCGCTCTCCGTGCGCCGCGGGTTCACGAACACCACCTTGCCGCCCCGACGCTCGATGGCCTTGAGCCGCCGCACCGGATCCGGCAGATGAATGAAGCTCATGCGACTGACGGCCGGGTTCGAGCCCACGCAGATGAGGAGCGACGTGCGGTCCACGTCCGGGTAGGGCTGCACGAACGGAAACCCGTACATGCGCTGCGCCACCACGAACTTGTTGTTGCAGTCCTGCGAGCCCGTCTGGAAGAAGTTCTTGGTGCCGAGGCCCTGCGCGAAGCCCGCCGCCAGCATGGGCGCCAGGAAGTTGAAGCTGATGGGGTTGCCGAGATAGACGCTGAGCGCGTCGGCGCCATGTTCCTGCCGGAGCTGCCGCGTCTTCGCGCCGATCTCGCGCAGGGCCTGGTCCCACGAGATGCGCACGAAGCGGTCGCCCACGCGCTTCTGCGGGTACTGCAGGCGGTCCGGCGAGTGGTGCACCTCGTGGATCTTGAGGCCCTTCACGCAGGCGTAACCCTGGCTGGCGACGTGCTCGGTGTCGGGCTCGATGCGCGTGACGCGCGAGCCTTCGACGTGGACCCGTAGGCCGCAGGTGGCCTCGCAGATATTGCAGGTGGTGTAGTGAACGGTCACGGCGCTCGCGAGGATATGCCGTCTGCGCGTCCCCCCCTAGAACTGTCAGCGGCAGTCGTGGTACCCCATGCGGCATGCGATTCCATCCACTTCGTAAGTTTGCAAGTTCCATCCTCCTCTTGGCGGGGTTCCTCGCCAGTCCGGTGTCTGCTCAGTGGCAACAGACGTCGGGCGCCGCCAACGACATCGGCATCGGTGCCAACGGCGCCGTGTGGGTGATTGGCACCAACCGCACGCCCGGTGGCTTCGGCATCTGGCAGCGTGCGCCACGAGGCAACGACTGGTCGGCCATCGACGGCGGCGCGGTGCGCATCGCGGTGGACCCGAGTGGCATGCCCTGGGTGGTCAACGAGTCGGGCAACATCTTCCGCCGCACCGCGGCGGGTTGGCAGCAGCTGCCCGGCGCAGCCAAGGACATCGGCATCGGCGCCAACGGCGCGGTGTGGGTGATCGGCACGAACGCGGTCCCGGGCGGCTTCGGCATCTGGACGTGGACGGGGACCACCTGGACCGCCATCGACGGCGGCGGCGTGCGCATCGCGGTGGACCCCACCGGCGCGCCATGGGTGGTCAACAACGCGGGCGGCATCTTCCGCCGCGTGGGCAACCAGTGGCAGCAGACGTCGGGCGCTGCCAACGACATCGGCATCGGGGCCAACGGCACCGTCGTGGTGATCGGCACCAACGCGGTGAACGGCGGATTCGGCATCTGGGCCCTGAACGCAGCGGGCAACTGGGACGCGATCCCCGGCGGCGCCACCAACGTCGCGGTGGGTCCCAACGGCCTGCCCTGGGTGGTCAACTCGTCGTACGGCATCTTCGAGGGTGTGGGCCGCGCGCCCGCGCCCGTGGTCGGCGGTGTCGTGGTCACCACGCCCACGACCGGAGGCAACCTGCTGACCAACGGTGGCTTCGAGGCGCCCGCGCTCGGCAACGGCGCGTGGAACGTGTTCCCCACCATCCCGGGCTGGCGCACGGCGTCGGGCCCTGGCGTCGAGGTCCAGGCGGGCGCGGCGGGTGCCCCGGCCGAGGGACGCCAGCTCGCGGAGCTCGACAGCAACGCGCCGTCGGCCATCGCGCAGGACGTGGCCACGAACCCACGCCAGCGCTACGAGATCCGCCTGTCGTTCGCGGCCCGCGGCGGCACCGCGCGGGGCACCAACCGCCTCGCCATCGTGTGGGAGGGCCAGGTCATCGCCCGCGTGGACGCGGACGGCACGGGCAGCGACCAGCCGCGCTGGGTGACCGTGTCCTATTTCGTCACCGCCCGCGGCCGCCAGGCCACGCTCGAGCTGCGCGACGAAGGCGTCGCCGACTCGCTGGGCACGTACGTCGACAACGTGAGCGTCACCCCCGCACCGTGACCCCTGCATTTCGCTTCCCCATTTGGCCGTGGAACGGGCGCGCCGCTTGAGGGACTATCGAGCGAGGCCATGACTCGCTCTCCACTCACGGGCCCCGCCTTGGATCTACCGTTCGCGCTGCTGCTGTGGGTGGCCGGCGCGGACGACGAGATCGACGCCCACGAGGTGGAGGTCTTCCACAAGCTGTGCGCCGACCGGAGCTGGTGCGGGAGCGCCTTCGCCAGCGAGGCGTTGGCACACGTGGACGCGGGCTACGGCGAGCTGTGGGCCCAGCATCGCGCAGGCACCTTCGACGCGAGCGTGCGCGCGCTGCGTGTTCGCTATCAGGACGCTGCCGTCCAGGTGCCTCTCGGGGAGCGTGCCCTCCTGCGTGCCGACCTCGCGCGCCTCGGGCTCTCGCTGGCGCGCGCCTCGGGTGGCTTTCTCGGCATCGGTAGCGTCTCGCGACGGGAGCGCGCGGCCCTCGCGTTGCTCGATGCGCTGGCCGACGAGCTGCTGCCGAGCGTGGCCGTGGCGGATGACGTCGCGCAGCTGGGGCGCGTGGAGGCTCCCTGTGAGACCCCCGTGTGGGATGGGGGGCGCATCGTGGTGCGCTGCGTGCAGGTCATCCCCGAGACGCACGACTGCACCACCTTTCGCTTCGTGCCCGAGCACGCGCTGCACTTCCGCTACGCGCCGGGTCAGTTCCTGTGCATGGAGCTCAGCATCGATGGCCAGCCGGTGCGGCGCTCCTACACCATCGCGTCCACGCCCACGCGGCCCGACGCGCTCGAGGTCACCGTCAAGCGCGTGCCCGGAGGGCTGGTCTCCAACTGGCTCAACGACCACATGCGCCCCGGCGAGCCGCTGATCGTCACGGGCTGCGCGGGGCACTTCACGTGCGCACGCTCGTCTGCCGAGAAGCTGCTCATGATCTCGGCCGGTAGCGGCATCACGCCCGTGATGTCCATGGCGCGCTGGCTCCACGATCGCGGGGACCCGCGCGACGTCGTGTTCGTGCACAGCGCGCGCGGTCCACGCGATGTCATCTTCCAGGACGAGCTGCGCCTGTTGGAGCAGCGCCACCCGTCGTTCCGCACGGCGCTCACGTTCACGCGCGACGTCCCGGCAGACTGGGAGGGCCCGCGCGGGCGGGTGGATGCCGCGTTGCTGTCGCGCGTGGCACCCGACTGGATGGACCGGCACATCTTCCTGTGTGGGCCCGAGCCGTTCATGGAGGCCGTGCGCGACGCGGTGCACGCGGCCGGTTTCCCCATGGCGCACTACGCCGCCGAGAGCTTCGGCGCGTCGCGCGAGAAGGCGCAGAAGGTCACCGGCCGCACGTCGGCGAGCGCGCTTCGTCGCATGCTGCCCGAGCCACTGGCGTGGGGCCCGCAGCCCAGCCCCTTGCGCGCGCCACGCCCGACCGATGCCGGGCCGGCACCTCGCCCGGCCACGCGCTCCGTGGCACCGCAGGTGGTGTTCGCTGGCACGCCGGATGGGCCTTGTGAGGTCTGTTGCGACGACACCATGACGCTGCTGGAAGCGGCCGAGAGCGTGGGCGTGGACCTGCCCTTCGCTTGCCGCAGCGGCGTGTGCGGTACCTGTCGTATCCGCGTGCAGGGCGAGACCGAGCTGCCGGCCTCTGCAGGGCTGAGCGAGTCGGACCGCGCCGCGGGGTTCACGCTTGCGTGTGTGGCCCGGCCTCGTGGGCACGTGAGAGTGGATCTCTGACGTGTTCGCGCGCCTCCCGGAGCGCATCGCGCGACTCGTGCGGCTCGGCCTGGTGCTGGGCTGGGGCCTGATCATCGCGTCGCTCTTCTGGGACCCATACACCTCGGCGCTCACCGCGCACGATGCGCTCGCGAGCCCCTTTCGCCTCGACCACCACGCGCAGGAGGAGCTCGCCCACGAGCGCCACGCATGCCCGCGCGTGACGGCCGGTGGCGCAGTGGACTGGGTGGGCCGCCCAGCCGGCGAGTGCGACCCGCGCTGCACCCGCGTGCAGGGCCGCTGCCTCGTGGAGCGGGCCTACCCGCTGGGTGCGCGCCTCTTCTGGACCATCTTGCTGCCCATCGTGCCCATGTTCCTGCTCGTGTTCGGGCACGAGGCGTGGCGGCGCATCTGCCCGCTGTCGGCGCTCATGCAGATCCCGCGGCGGCTGGGCATCCAGCGCACGCGCAAGGTGCTGCACCCAGCGACCGGGCGCGTGGAGCGCAAGTTGGTGCTCATCGCGCCCGACTCGTTCCTGGGGCGCCACTTCTGGTACGTGCAGGGCGGTCTGCTGTGGCTCGGCGTGTCCCTGCGCATCCTGTTCATCAACTCGGACCGCGTGGCGCTCGGCGTGTTCTTCCTCTGCGTCATCGCCATCGCCATGACCGTGGGCTACCTGTTCGGCGGCAAGACCTGGTGCAACTACCTCTGCCCGGTGTCCGCGGTCCAGAAGGTCTACACGGAGCCACGCGGCCTGTTCGAGAGCCAAGCGCACGCCGGCAAGCTGCGGCTCACGCAGGCCACGTGCCGCACCATCAACCCGGAGGGCGAAGAGCAGAGCACCTGCGTGGGCTGCAAGAGCCCGTGCCCAGACGTAGACCTCGAGCGGCAGTATTGGGCTGGGCTGATGGAGCCCGGGCGGCGCGCCTTCTACTACGCCTACTTCGGGCTCGTCTGGGGCTTCTACGGCTACTACGCCGTCTACGCGGGGAACACGGGGTACTACTTCTCGGGCGCGTGGACGCACGAAGAGGATGTGCTGGCGCAGCTCGGCGCGCCCGGCGTCTACCTGGGTGGGCAGGCCGTCACGTCGCTTCCGAAGTGGGTGGCCGCGCCCCTCACCATCCTCGCCGCCATGGGGGTCGCGTTCGCGTTGGGCCTCGGGCTCGAGTGGGCCTATGGTGCGTTCCGGCGCTTTCGCGGCGCGCCCCTCACGGCCGAGGGCCTGCGGCACCGCGCGCTGGTGCTGTGCACCTTCCTGACCTTCAATTCGTTCTACTTCTTCGGCGGCCGGCCGAACATGAACCTGCTGTCGACGGTGCCGCACACAGCGCTCGACGTGCTCATCATCATGGTCAGCGCCGTCTGGCTGACCCGCACGTGGCCACGCACCAACGAGGCCTACGAACGCGAGAGCGTGGCGGAGTCGCTGCGCCGGCAGCTGGGCAAGCTGGGGGACATGCTGACGCGGGTGCTGGGCGGAAGGAGCATCGCGCAGCTCAACACCGACGAGGTGTTCGTGCTGGCCCAGACGCTCCCGGTGGTGTCGTCGAACGCGCGCCTCGACGCCTACCGCGCGACCCTGCGTGAGTGCTTGGTGGCCGGCCACGCCGACAGCGCCGCAGGCCTGGCCGTGCTCGAGAACCTGCGCGCGCAGATGGAGGTCAGCGCGGAGGAGCACGCCGAGGTGCTGGCCGAGCTGGGCATCGAGGGCTCCCAGCTGATGCGCTCCGACGAGGCCCGCAGCATGGAGAGCCGACTGCGCCTCGACGGCTTCCGCGAGTCGCTCGAGCGCGTGCTGGTGGCGGCGGCGGACCGCGGCGTGCCCGTCAAGAGAGCGCTGGCGGACGGGAGCGTGGTCAACGAGATTCGGGCGCTGCAGCGCACCTTCGTGGTGAGCGCGGCGGAGCAGGACTCCGTGGTGGACGAGCTGGCCGGGCGCGCCGGCCGCCTCGTCGAGCGGGTGGAGCGTGGGCTCGCGGAGCTGCTCTACCTGGACATCAACGCCACCAGCTTGGCGTCTGCACCCATCGACGTGGTGGTGCGCGTCGCGATGCTGGACGTCATCGCGCGCCGCCGCGTGCGCGTGGTGGAGCGTTCCCTGCACCTGCTGTCGGGGTTGGGCGACGACCCCGAGCACCAGCGCCTGGCGCAGCGGCTCCGAGCGCTGGCCGCGGTGGAGGTGGAGCGGCTCGTCACCGAGCGGGTGCGCTCGCTGCAGCTGGCCCCCGACATCAACCAGGGGCTCATGCAGATCATCGAGATCGCGAAGGACCCCAGCGTGACGGTGCCGCGCCCCGACCGCGTGGAGCTGTGCCTGCGCGCGCTGCGTGACTGGGTCGGCGTCGAGCGTGCCGTGGCGCTGTTCTTGCTGACCCGCGTGGATCGCGCGCGGGCGCGACAGGCGGCGACCGATGCCCTGGTGGGCGCGGATGCCCTGCTCGACGAGACGGCGCGCGCCATCCTCGACGCACCGAGCGACGCCTCCGTGCCCCCCGCCGCGCCAGCGGGGCTGACCCGCCTCTTCCTGCTGCTCGACTCGCAGGTGGGGCGCGCGCTCGGACTCGAGTCGCTGGCCGCCATCGCGCAGATCAGCGAGCTGCGGGAGTACGCGGCGGGGGAGCTGGTGTGGGCGCAGGGCGAGCCGAGCGACACGTTCCTGGCGCTGGTGGGTGGCGGCGGGGACGTCGTTCGCGAGCCCGACGGGCAGCGCGTGGGCGGTGTGCAGAGCGGCGAGTTCGTGGGTGAGCTGGGGGTCATCCTGGGCCGCCCCCGCACGCTCGCGCTGCGTGCCGGCACCGACGGAATGCGAGCGCTGGTGATCGACGCGAGCGCGTTCAAGTCGCTCCTGCGCAACGACAGGCTCGCGGCGCGGGGCTTCCTGGCGCTGGTCAGCGGTCGCTTGGCCAGCATGCTCGATGCTGGCGCGCCGCCCTGACTCGCGCGTGCCCCGGTGGGGACTTGTATCGCGGACTGTCGCGCCTGTGCGCGGTTCGCGCTGGCGGAGCGCGGTCGCACGGTCCCGCGGCACCTGCTCCCGGACGGCTCGAGCCTGCGCGCGGGCTGAAGGCTGCTGCCCTCCGGCCGAGGCCGCTCAGGCCACGGGGCAGCGAGAGGCCGCCTGCGCGTGGTGGCCCACGGCCTTCTCCACCAGTTTGCGGGGCGCTCCCGCTGGCGCGAGCGCGCGCAGCACGGTCTGCTCGAGCGCACGGCCGACGAGATCTTTGCCCTCCTTGCCGGCGAGCCGCCGCTGCGCTTCGTGGTAGGCCGGCACGTAGCGGATGCGCGGGGCAGCACCTTCACGACGGTCTGCAGCGTGCGGACCGACGCGTGGTAAATGCGTTCGTGCTCGGCGCTGAAGCGCAGCCCGAACTGCGCGCGGGTGGAGTCCGGCAAGAGCCCTGCCGTCATGAGCAGATACCACTCGAAGAAGGGCGTGCTGATGCGGCTCGGAGGCGTGAGCAGGTACTTGGCCAGCTCGTTGGCCGCGACACCCACGCGGATGGTGTCGCTCTCCACCATGTCGTTCACGTACGCGTCGAACTCGGTCCAGGTGGCCGGCATGAGCGCGGCGTCGATGCCGAAGAGCGCCGCGAAGGACTTGGACTCTTGGTAGTACTGGTCGCGCTCGGCCCACGTGAGCGGCTCCACCACTTGGTCGTAGACCAGCACGGCGGTGTGGATGAGCGTGGCGTGCACCCACAGCAGGGCGTCGTGATCGTGCGCGCGGTAGCGGTGACCGGCTTCGAAGCGCCCCACGTTCTCGGTGATCGGTCCGTGGATGGTGTCGTGGATGGCCCGCACGCCGTGGGCCGACTCGAGCGCGTCCGCCTGCGAGCCGAAGATCATGTTGTAGACGTGCAGGAAGGTGCGGTTGAAGCGCCCGATCGGATCGGTGCGCGTCTGGCTGTGCTGGTCCACGCCGTGGGCCACATAGGGGTGCGCCAGCTGGAGTAAGGCGGCGCGTCCGCCGCCCAGGAAGGTGATCGCCTCGCGGCCGATACGCCAGCTCATGCTGGAGGGGCCCTGGAAGCCGGCGCGGGGGTCGATGACGCGCTCGGACGCGGTGCTCACCGTGGACTCGAACTGGCGCTGTGTGACCAACATCCCCAAAGCGTCACTCTAATTCACCCGTTGGTCAATAGTGCTGGCGACCGTCTGTCTCCGTGGCGGCCGGGGAAGAGCTCGCCAGGCGCCGCACGGCGTCCGTGTAGCGGCCCGCTCGCACGATGGGCGTGCCGTCGAGGCGCATGCTCAGGGTGTCGCTCGCCACGCAGAAGGAGATGCCGCGATACGTGCTGTCGGTGCGGTCCGTGAGCGAGAGGCGCGGGTCCAGCAGGGTGATCACGCAGCCGGGCCGCTCGAAGGTGGCGGGCCGCGTCTCCTCCCCGGGGAACGCCTCGCCGGCGTTGTTGGCGTCACGCTGGCAGGTGCCGAACGCCACGCGCGTCACGAACAGCCCGGGCACTTGCTGCATGGCCTCGCGCATCCAGGTGGCACCGTGCGGACCCTCCACGCCGCGCAGCGCACCGTCCCGGAACTGGAAGCTGCGCAGCGGTGTGTGCCCATCGGAGGTGCCGTCGGGCATGAACACGCGTGGCGCCACCAGCTTGCCCGCGATGGTGTGCACCGCCGTGCTGGCGGGTGGGCTCGGGTAGCGCCAGACGTTCGCCGCGACCTGCCGAGCGCCCGCAGGCCGCGCGCCGTGCTCGAGCTCCAGCGTCATGCGCGTGCCGAGGCCGTCTTCGAGCTCGAGGTGTTTCGCCCGCTCGAGGCGCGCGCTCAGCCACAGGTCCAGGTCGTGATGCGGTCCACGGTCCAGGGACCCGAGCCCCACGCCCTCGGTGCGAGCCGGGGCCGTGAGCAACGCCTCGGCGTCGAAGCGCAGCAGCGCGCTCGGGAGGTTGCCCACGTGGTCGCACAGCCACTGCTCGAGCGCAGCTCCCACCTCGCCGCTGCCGGTCTCGAGCGTCATGCAGGCGTGCGCCGTGCGAAGCGCGCCCTCCAGCTCGTCACGCCCCGTGCCGCCCAGCAGGCTCACCCGGTCGGCCTCGAACGCGAGCACCTCGATGCCCAGGAGCGTGGCGTTGTGCACCAACAGCGCGAGCGCGCGGCGAGCACTGCGCGTGGGCGGATGCAGCACCAAGAGGCGGGAGCGCTTGGTGAGACGCAGCGTGCCCCGCAGCAAGTGCAGCGCGCCGCGCTCGCCCGTGGCGTGGCTGAGGATCTCCATGGTCTCGGAGGTCAGCGGGCGCCGGCGCGCTTCAGCGGGGGGGCGCGGCGGGAT
Organism: Sandaracinaceae bacterium; assembly: GCA_016706685.1. Lineage (NCBI taxonomy): Bacteria > Pseudomonadati > Myxococcota > Polyangiales > Sandaracinaceae > Sandaracinaceae bacterium. Next base: position 36,439 of record JADJJE010000015.1, read on the forward strand.
GTACTTGGTAGCCGTCATGATGGGGCATGTATATCCCCAAACGGTGGTATTGTCACCCCGGCGGCTGTCGGCGGCCCACCGGGGCCCTCGAGACACCCATGCGGTCGACGATTTCGGCCACCACCGCGTCTGGGCGACGACACCACGTGGCGGCGTCCAATGGCAGCACGTCCCAGCCGCGCGCGCGCAGCACCGCAGGCCGGTGCACGAAGCAGTCGTACGCGCCCGCGTCGCCACCGGCCTCGTCGATTAGGACGGCCAGCTTGAAGCGCGTGGGGTCCTGCGGATCGAGCACGGCCAGCGGGATGCGGAAGTCCGAGGTGCCCACGTTCAGCTCGTGCGGCACCCCCGCGGCCTCCAGCGCCAGGGCCAGCTGTGTGACGAGCGGGACGTAGCCCTCGATGGGCAGCGTGCGCGCGCTGCTCCGTGTGCTGCGGCGCGACTCGCGCACCGAGTCGAGGATGCCCTCGGCCTGCGAGGCGTGGCCCTCGCTCTTGAGCTTGGCGTACTCGAGGTAGCGCTTGAACAGCTGGGGGCCCACGTGGCTCGAGCCCGCCGTGCTCAGCTGTTCGGGCGAGAACGACGACACGATGTAGCAGCGCTGCTTGGCGCGCGAGATGGCCACGTTCAGGCGGCGTTCCCCGCCGCGTTGACCGAGGGGCCCGAAACGCGCTGGCACGTAGAGGTCGGCCACCCCGCTCTTGCGGGTGCGGGTCACCGGCGCGTGCGCCAGCGTGAAGATGATCACGTCGCGCTCGTCGCCCTGCACGGCCTCGAGGTTCTTCACGAACGGGCGCTCGTCCAGGCGCTCGTTGGCTTCGGCGCTGGCCCACGCCTCGCCGAACGCGGCGTCTGCCGAGGCGCGGCGCTCGAGCGCGTCCAGCACCGCGGCACGCTGCTTGAGGTTGAAGCTGACCACGCCGATGGTGGGCGGCTTCGTGTCGGCAAGCAGCTCGGCCACCAGGTCCACCACGCGCTCCGCTTCCACCGCGTTGGCGCCGGCGTCATACACGCCGTTCTCGATCTGAATGAAGCGCAGGCCGGGCGCGGCGTCGGCGCGCAGCGTGGAAGGGATGGTCAGCAGCCCGCCGCCGTACATGGCGTGGTTCGAGAATGCGATCAGCGACTCGTCTTGGCAGCGGTAGTGCCACTCGAGCGCGGTGTGACGCACGCGGCTACGCGTGAGGGTCAGCAGCGACTCGGCGGAGAGCATGTCGCGCACGTCACGCTCGTCCTCGGGCACGTCGTCGGGCGCAGCGTCCGCGCTGCTGGCATCGGGGCCCGCCTCGTCCTCGCTGCTCCCGCCCATCTGGAAGAAGGACGTGGGCGGCATCTGCTTCTCGTCGCCCGCCACCACCACGCGCTTGGCGCGCAGCAGCACCGGCAGCCCCGACTCCACCGTGCACTGCGAGGCCTCGTCGAACACCACCAGGTCGAACAGCGGCTCGCGCGGAAACAGGATGGCCATGGTCTCGGGCGAGAGCAGCCACACGGGCACCACGTCCAGCAAGCCGTCGGGCGCGAACTGGCGCACGAACGTGCGCAGCGCGAGCAGGCTGCGCTTCTTGCGCGTCTCCTTGAGCAGGCTCTCCCACACGGCCTGCTCTGCGCTGCGGCGCTTGTGCTTCTCGGGGGCGCTGATGTTCAGCAGCGGGGCTTCGTCCAGCGTGGCGACGACGCGCTCCAGCTCCACCTTCGAGAGCCGCTGGTCGAGGGACGCGAGGCGCGTGACGGCGGCACGCTGGGCCTCGTCGCTCCCGGCAGTGCCGTAGGTCTCGAGCGCCGCCCCGTCGCGCCCGACGCTGGCTAGCTGCCCGCGCGCCCAGGCGTGCAGCAGCGCGCGCTGCCAGGTGGCCGCGTCGGCGCCCGCGTGGTGCTGGGCCAGCGCGTCGAGCGCCGGCTGGAGCCCGATAAGCAGCTGCTTGCCGCGCGCCCAGCGACCGTCGGCGCGAGCCACCGCCGTGCCCTCGCGTACCAGGCGCTCGCGCAGCGCTCGCAGCGCGCTCTGTGCCGGAGCGTTCCCCAGCCCCGGAGCGTACGGCCGCAGCGTGGTGATGGCGTCGCGCAGCGCGTGGAGGCGGCCGAGCGCGTCACGCCGTGAGGCCACCAGGGCGTCCCACTCGCGCAGGCGCGCTGGGTCCAGCCGCGTGGGCAGACCCACTTGCTCGAGCGCGCGTGGGCTGCGCAGGAGCTGCTGTTGGTGGGTGACCAGCTGCGCAGCCAGAGGCAGGTAGGCCTCGAGGTCCCGGCGGTGCCGCAGGCTGGGTGCAGACGCGAGGTGGCGCATGGCCTTGCTGGCGGCGCTCCACACCCGGGCGGCACGCAGCCGGCTGGCCAGCGTCTGCAGGAAGTCGCGATCGAGCGGGTGCCCCGCACGCTCGGGCCACGCCTCGGCGATGCGCTTCGCGACGTGGAAGCGGGCCACCCACCAGGCCCACACGAAGAAGCGCACGAAGCGGCCGGCATAGCGCTCGAGCAGGCTGACCGCGGCCACGAGCTGCGGCGCCACCTCCATGTCCACGGGCTCGTCCCACTGCGCGAGGGCCGTGCGCTGAAGGTCGAGCTCGGCGTCGGCCGCGCGGAACGCCAACAGGGCCTCGTCGCTGGGCGCGCTGGCCCGTGCCGCCAGGTAGAGCGCGTCTCCGTCTTCCACGCTGGCGCGTGCTTGCTGCAACGTCGCTTCGCGCGCCAGCAGGTCGGCGGCGTCGTCGAGCGCCGCGGCGTCGAGCCCGTGCGCGTCACGCGCCTCTTCGAAGTGACGAGCCGCATCGAGCGCCACGTCCACCTGCCGCGCGAGCACCGCCAGCTGCTGGTCGTCGTGGTCGGCCATGCTCTGGCGTTCGGGTTGTCCCGGCTCGGCGCGCCAGGGCGTGCCGCGCGCCCAGTAGGCTTGGTCGGCGTGCAGCTCGGCGCTGAGCGTCAGCACGTCCGTGAGCGCGTCGTGCGAGAGGTCCCCCACCGAAGCCGGCAGCTCCGCGGCCGCGCACCCCATGGGAGGCGCCGTCGCGCTCACCAGCGTGAGCAGCTCACCCGCGCTCAGCGCGGCGCCCGGCCGCTTGCTGGCCAGCGTGCGTCGGCGAGCGTCGAGCGCCTCGCACGTGTCCGCGTGCTCGCGTGCCAACAGCGTGGCGGCGGCTTCGTCGAAGCGCTTGGGCGTGAACCCGTCGAGGCGCTCCGCAATCTGCGCATAGACGGCCTTGCGGTCCTCGTGCGCGTCGTGCACCAGCGCCATGGCGTGCCGCAGGCCGAGGGCCTCGATGCGCTGATAGACCACGTCGAGCGCGGCGCGCTTCTCGCACACCACCGCCACGCGCTCGCCGCGCCGCAGCGCGTCCAGCACCAGGTTGGCGATGACCTGGCTCTTGCCCGTCCCGGGCGGGCCGTCGATGACCATGGCCTCGTGCTGCAGGCACTCGCCCAGCACGCGCCGCTGCGTGGGGTCTGCGGCCAGCAGCGGGTGCGCGGCTTGCTGCGCGGGCGGCGGCACGTACTCGCCGCGCAGCGGCGCGGGCAGCAGCACGGTGGCGGCCGCCAGCAGGCCGGCCACGGGCTGTGCCTCGTCGCTCAGCTGCTGGATGAGCGCGTCGTAGTCCTGCAGCAGGTCCGAGCTGGACTGCGGGAAGAGCCCCAGCACGGCGATCTCCTCGAGCTCGAGGCGATGCCCACCTTGCTCGAGGTCGGTGCGTGTCTCGAACGGGGTGAGCGGCCCGGAGCGCGGCGTGATCTCCACCCCCACCTCACGCAGGCGCGCCACCACGGCGTCGAGGCCCACGGCGCGGTCGGCGGCCAGCGTGTCCAGCTCCTCGGCCAGGCTGTCGGGGAACCCGAAGCGCATCTTGTTGAAGACCAGGCGCAGCAGCGACTGGTTCACGATGGGGTCTTCGTCCTTCTTGGGCGCGAGCTTCCAGCTGCGCGCGCCGCGGCTGTCGCGCACCAGCTCCACCGGAAACAGCAAGAGCGGCGCGCGCACGGGGTAGGCCACCACGCTGGTCTGGCGCGCCACGGCACCCGCCAAGAACGGGTACCCGAGATACAGGTCGTGTGAGCCCGTCTCTTCCACGCGGTCGCGCTGCGCACGGTCCAGCTTCTGGAGCGCCTCGCCGCAGTCTTCCGCGGCGCGGTGAGTGCCGGCCTCGCTCGCGTCGATGAGCCGCGCCACGCGCCCGGCGCGAACCTGCTCGAGGGCGCGCTCGCCCAAGCCGAGCGAGATGCGTTCGAGGCGGCCCAGGTCGAAGGCGCGCTCGCTGCGCAGCACACGCAGCCGCACGGAGGGGCTGCGTCCGTCGCCCGACACCAGCTGGTCACGCAGGCGCGAGAGACCGCGGATGAGCTGCTGCCGCGATGGGTCGAGCGGCGCGCTGAGCGCAGGCAGGGCGGCGAGGGGCGCCGGCGGGGCCGTCAGTGCCAGCACGTCGTCCAGCTTCGCGCGGCGGAGCGATGGTGACGCCGTGACGTGACGGGCGGCGAACGCACCTTCGATGGCCAGCACGGCGCTCTCGCTGACCTCCGACTGGCCGATGAGGCGCACCAGACGACGGTACGGGATGTTCCCCGCGCCGCGACGGCAGACGCCGTCCAGGAACGCGTCGAGCGCCTCGAGCACGTCGTCGCGGCGGGCGGGGAGCGGGATGACCAGTGGCGGCACGTCGGTGATGACGATGTTCACGCCCAGCGCGGCGAGCGCAGCGACCATGCCCCGCTCGAACAGGGCCGCCTGCCCCAGCGCCGCGCCGATGCCGAGCACCGCGCCCACCTCGCGCTCGTCGATGGTGCCGTCGGCACCCAACATGTGCACCAGCAGCACGAAGCAGCGCTGAGCGAAGTCCGCACCTCCCGCGCGCACGATGGGCGCCGTGTCGGCGAAGCGCTGATGGGCCGCGTCGCGGTCCAGATACGTTTGCCAGTCGGGCACCAGCGGCGCGAAGATCTGCTCGATGCGCTCGGACTCTTCGCTGGCCAGCTCACCGTCCGACCACGCCACGATCACGGCGCCGGCCAGCGCGCACTCGTAGACCTCGAGGGGCGGCGGCTCGAGCGGGTCGTAGCTCACGTCCAGCTCGGGGCGCTTCAGGATCTTGTCGAGCATGCCCTCGACGTCCGCGAGCGTGCGCGTGCCAGCGCCTTGGCCGGTGAGCGCGCGGTAGACGTCGGTCTCGCTGAACAGCCACGCGGCGTAGGACCGCAGGTGGTGCTCGGGGTGCGTGTCGTGCCGCGCCTGGTCGCTGCCCGCGAGGCACGCCTCCATCAGCTCCTGGCACTGCCCGAGGTAGGCCTCGGTGTCCCACGTGAGCGCGGCCACGGGCAGGCCCGTGGTGATGGACATCTGCGCGCGCAGCATGCCCCCCAGGTCCTGGCAGGTGAGCAGGCCGAAGCGGTCTGCCGTGATCTCGGCGGCCACCTGCAGCAGCTGGGCGGTCCGCTGCACGCCGACGTCGCCTGCGCCAGCACGTGCCAGCGAGCGCGCCGCGAGCCGCGCTGGGCCTAGCGCTCCGCCCGCGCCGTGCGCCAGGAAGTGCCCCAGCTCGTGGCCGAACACCGACAAGAGCCCCGACTCGTCCAGCTGCGCCAGCAAGCGCCCCTGGACCTCCACCAAGATGGGTGCTTGCACCACGTGCATGGCGGCGTTCTCGGGGCCGGCCGACTGATAGAGCTCGAGCTGGCCGGTGATGCCCAGCACGCGCGCGCTCTCGGTGAGCAGGCCGTGGGCCTCGGGCGCCATGCTGGCCGAGAGCCGCAGCGACCGCGCCAGCAGCTCACGGCGCACGCGGGGCGCGTCGAAGGACCCTGACAGGCGCGCGGCCAGGCCATCGAAGTCCGGCGACTTCGACAGCTGGCTGAGCAGCTCGTCTTCGAGGCGATAGCGCACGCGCTCCGGATCGAGCGCGCGGAGCACGCGGCGCGAGGGTGAACTCACCGGCTGAAGGTGAGCTTGTACTCGAGGCTGTGGCCAATCCGCTTCGAGAACTTCTGCACGGAGCCGGCGGCCATCTTCTCGCTGAGGCTGACCGGGATGAGCGTGGTCAGGCGCCCCCCCAGGCCCTGCGTCTCACCCACTAGCTGGCGCGGTCCGGACGCTGGCGTGTAGCGCAGCCGTGCGCCCTTCTTCCCAGCGCGCTCCAGCAAGTCGTACAGGTCGCGGAACAGGATGAAGGCGGTGTCGTTCTGGTGCATGGCCCAGTTGGCCACGGGCAGGAAGTCCACCAGGTGGATGAGCTGGAAATTGAGCTGGATGAAGAAGTCCTCGCCGCTCATGGTGATGGGCTGGTTGTCGATGACCCGACGGAAGCTGACCTCCTTCAGCGAGTCGAGGCGGTGCAGGTTGTCACGCAGCTCGCGGCGCAGCGGCAGGTTGTAGAGCAAGCGCAGCACGGAGGGGAACGCCTCCACGTGCTTCCAGTCGAAGTCGTTCATCAAGGAGCGCAGCTTGGGGATCTGCTCGGCCTTCATGGCGAACGTGTTGGTGCCCGTGCCCAGGATGGAGTGCAGCAGCAGCACCAGCGGCGAGTGCTCGGGGTAGTGCGCCGCGCCGTACTCGAAGCAGAAGTAGAGGTGGTCCAAGAACGAGCCGTCCGCGTGCTCCACGTCGAAGTCGCACTCGTCCGCCATGAAGCGCAGCAGCGCAGGATCCACCTGGGGCAGCTTCGCGGCGATGTCCACGGCGCTGTACGCGCGCTCCACCTCGGCGCCGGCCGGGCCGTCCCAGTGGGCCTCCTTCGCGATGCGCGTCTTGATGACGAAGCGCGGCGCGGCTCCCTCGAGCGTCTGGAAGATGGTGCGGTTCAGGTCGAAGTTGTCGATGGGCTTCACACGCACGACACCCGCGTGGTCGACCGCGGCGCCGTTGGCGACGGCGGCCTTGCGCTGCAGGCTGGGATTCGGACGCTCGGTGGCGCTCTGCTTCATAAAATCTCCAGGGAGCCAGGGAGGCGACGCCGCCTACGCATGGGGCCGGTACGGTACAACGCTTCGCGCGCGGATTCCACGGTCCCGGGCTACCTCCTAGTTCGAGTGGGAGAGGTGATCGCGAGGCGTGCGACCGGCACCCTGGTCTGCGGGGGCGGTCGCGCAGGCGCTCCCTCTGGTTGACCTCCCCCATTTCGTCGCGTCGTTCCGACGCTAGAAATAGGGCCCCCCCAAGCCCCGCTGCCCAGGGCGCCCGCCGCCCGCCCCGCCAGCGCCTGGAATTTCGCGCGAGGGGGCCCGCCTGGGACCGTGGAGTCCGCGGCTGAGCGCTGTCCGAGCGATCCCGCAGGCAGGGGCTGCGTCGCCATCCTGGCGGGAGCTCACGGGTCCCCTGCGGAGCGCGGATGGGCGCACCGCGCTCCGCAGGTTCGACAGACGCGCCCCAGCAACGAGGGCTTCATCCGTTCCTCGGCTAGCCCCAAGCCCATCTGCGTTCCCCGGCGCGCCCAGGTGAGCCCGACGGCGCACCCCCAACATGCCGCCGAGTCCGGTCGAGCCTCCTGCCGAGCCCCGGATCCGGCGCATTCCGTCCCGCATTCCGCGCACTGCCAGGCGGTCGCGGGGAGGGCGAGGGGCGTCCTGGGCAGCGGGGCTTGATGGGCCCCAGAAAACAAACGGAGCGAAGCGCAGTGCCGTTTTCAGGGAGGTATCAGAGCGAGCGCCAGCGCGAGCGCACCCGCAGACCGGGATGCCCCTCGCCCTCCTCACGATCACCTCCCCATGGCTCCACTCCGAACAGGGCACGGCGGATCCCCCCTCCGCGCCTTGAATTCCCACCGGTTTGGCGGCAAACCCAGCGCCCCTATGACCAGCAACGATGACTTCCGGTCCTTCATGGAGCAGTCCGCCCCCGCGTCCGTCCGGCGCTTGACCAAGGGGGAGCGTGTGCGCGGGCGCATCGTGCACATCGGCGCGGACAGCGTCTTCGTGGACCTCGGCGGTCGCTCCGATGCGCGCATCGCCAAGCTCGAGCTCCAGCGGCCGGATGGCTCGTTGAGCGTGAAGATCGGGGACGAGATCGAGGCCACGGTGGTGGACCCGCACGCCAACGACGGTCCGCTGCTGGTGGTCACCATGGGGCACGGCGGCGGCATCGACGTGCGCGAGCTGCAGCTGGCGCTCGACACGCGCACGCCCATCGAGGGGCGCTTCAGCAAGGCGCAGAAGGGTGGCCTCGAGGTCACCATCGGCTCCACGCGCGCGTTCTGTCCCGCCTCGCAGGTCAGCAACTCCTATGTGGCCGAGCTCGAGCCGCTGGTGGGTCAGACGGCGCGCTTCATGGTCCTCGAGATCAAGGAAGAGGGCCGCTCCGTGATCGTGTCGCGCCGGCAGGTCATCGAGCTCGAGAAGGCCGAGGCGGGGCGTGCGCGCCTGGGTGAGCTGAAGGAGGGCGCCATCATGAGCGGCACCGTCAGCTCCATCCAGAAGTTCGGTGCGTTCATCGACTTGGGTGGCATCGAGGGGCTGGTGCACATCTCCGAGATCTCGCGCGGCCGCGTCGAGCGCGTGGGCGACGTGCTCACCGCCGGCGAGACGGTGGAGGTCAAGGTGCTGCGCATCGAGGCCCCCGAGGACGCCAAGCACGCGGCGCGCATCACGCTGTCCATGAAGGCGCTCCAGCAGGCTGCGCCCAGCGCCGCCCCGACTCCCGCGCCGGCCAAGGACACCGTGCTCGAGGGCACCGTGGTCAAGCACCTGCCGCACGGTGTCGTGGTGGAGACCAAGCAGGGCGAGGGCCTGGTCCCCGCGCGCGAGCTGGACGTGCAAGAGGGCCGCGACCTGCGACGCGCCTACCCGCTGGGCGAGGTCCTGCAGGTGGTCCTGTTGGACGCCTCGCGCGGCAAGCTGCGCTTCAGCGCCACCAAGGTGGCCGAGGTGCAGGCGCGCAACGACTTCCGCGACTACAAGACCGCGCAGGCGGGCGCCGAGGGCGGCTCGGGCGGCGCACTCGCGGCCGCGCTCGGCAAGCTGAGCCTCTCCAACCTGCCAGCTACCCCCTCGCGCGAGGCCCTCGAGCGCATCGCGAAGGAAGAGCAGAAGGCCCGCGAGGCGCGTGAGCGCGAGCTCGCCGAGCAGCGCGCCCGCGACGAAGCTCGCCTGGCCCAAGCCGCCCGCACCGAAGAGGCGCGCCTGGCCCAAGCCCGTCCGGTCATGCCGTCGACCACGCCCCTGACGGCGCCCGTCGCCGCCCCGGTCGCAAGCACCACAGCTCAACCGGCCCCCTCCGCAGAGGCCCCCGCCGAAGCCGAAGAGACCGAAGGCGAGGCCGACGGCGCCAAGCGCCGGCGCGTGGTCCGCAGCTACGATCTGAAGTAACCGAGACGGAGACGGAGACCGAGACGGAGTCCGAGACCGAGACGGAGTCCGAGACGGAGTCCGAGTCCGGAGACCGAGACGGAGTCCGAGACCGAGACGGAGTCCGAGACGGAGACCGAGACGGAGTCCGAGACGGAGTCCGAGACGGAGTCCGAGACCGAGACCGTACTCAGCGCGCAACGAAGCGCGTCGCACGCACCGCAGCCACTCGCTGCAGCTGTCGCCTTCAGGTGGAAACGGCGGGGCTCACGGACTCGGCCACGGACTCGGTCTCGGCCACGGCCACGGTCTCGGACTCGGACTCGGACTCGGACTCGGTCTCGGTCTCGGCCTCGGACTCCGTCTCGGACTCGGACTCGGCCTCGGACTCGGCCTCGGCCTCGGTCTCCGCCGCCCCCCCCCCGGCCTTTTGGATCTTTGCCTTTTGCGGAGGTCGGTCCGCTGCCACAATGGCGCATGCCTTCGCGTTCGCCTCTGCCCACCCCCAAGACCTTCGATTTTGCCGGCCGCCGCATCGCGTACCGTGAGCTGGGCTCCGGTCCGCGGGTGATCGTGCTCGTGCACGGCCTGCTCATGGACGTGCGCATGTTCACCGTGCTCGCGCCCACTCTGGCTGCCGCGGGCAACCGCGTGATTCTCGCGGACATGCTGGGGCACGGCGCGTCTGCGCAGCCGCACGACATGGCGGACTACTCCATGCCGCAGTTCGGCCGGGACGTCATCGCGCTGCTGGACCACCTGGGGGTGCAGCAGGCCGTGGTGGGCGGCACGTCGCTCGGTGCGAACGTGGCGCTCGAGGCGGCGGTTCACGCTCCGGAGCGGGTGCGTGGCCTGTTCGTGGAGATGCCCGTGCTCGAGAGCGGCATCGCCGCGGCGGGCGCGGTGTTCGTTCCGCTGGCGCTCGCGCTGCGCGTCAACCCGCTGGGCATGGGGCTGATGGCGCAGCTGGCGCGGCTGGTTCCGCGCACGCACTGGATCGTGGACATGGGGCTCGACACGCTGCGGCGCGACCCCAAGGCCTCGCTCGCCGTGCTGGATGGGCTGACGTTCGGGCGCATCGCCCCGCCGCGCGAGCTGCGCCGCGCGCTGCGTCAGCCGGCGCTCATCGTGGGGCACGCCGCCGACCCGATTCACCCGTTCGCCGACGCGGGCAAGCTGGCCGACGAGATGCCGCGTGGGCGTCTGCTGACGGCGCGCTCGGCGGCCGAGTGGCGCGTCATCCCCAAGCGCCTAGACGGCGAGCTGTGCGCCTTCCTCGACATGGTCTGGGGCCAGCCGCAGAGCGTCGCCAAGGCCGCGAGCTGAGCGGCGCATGACCACCGAGTCCCGTGTCTTCACGCCAGAGAAGCGCACGTTCGCCTCACTGCGTCGCGACCTGCGCATCTTCGCCAAGTACCACTTGGTACGTCAGCCTCATCGCTATCCCGCCCCCGCCGAAGCCGACATGGGCGTGGAGCTGCTGGCCTTCGACCTCGCGGCGCACGTTCGCGCGCTGCAGGCCTACGAACCCCACTTCAGCAGCGAGACGCTGGGCACCGTGGCATACGCCGGGCGCGAGCACGCCATCACCTGGGTGCGGAACAGCGCTCCCGTAGACGCGCCACGCTTGCTGGTGCTCTCGGGTGTGCATGGCAACGAGCACGCGGGGATCGTGTGCGTGCCACGCATCCTCGAGCGCCTCGTCGCCCTCGGACAGCCGCGCGTCGCGGTGGGCATCGTGACGCCCGTGAACCCCATCGGCGCCGTAGAAGGCTCGCGCTTCAATGGGCAGGGCTTCGACATCAATCGCGACTTCCGCCGCTTCGAGACGGAAGAAGCCAGGATCGTGCGCCGGGTCATCGCCGACTTCCGGCCCAGCCTGATCGTCTCATTGCACGAAGGTCCCCAAGACGCGTCGTTCGTCTTCGTCAATCGCAGCACGCCGGCCGGTCTCGCAGAGAGGGCCATCGCGCAGCTTGCCGCGCGCGGCGTGACGCTGTCTGCCACCGACTACTTCGGCCGCACCCTTCCGTCGCCGGGGTACTCGCCCGTGAGCCTGGCCAACCACTTGATCACCCGGGTCTGGGCCGCCACCCTGGGCATGATGCACACCGGCATGTATGCCGATGAGCTGAGCGTTGGCGAACTCACGCTCGAGAGTTCTTGGCGCGGCCGCGAAGAAGACCGCGTGCGCGCGCACGTGGAGCTGGTCTGCGCGCTGGTCGCCGAGCTTGCGCCCCTGTCTCAGGACGCCTGAGGAGACGCGTCGATCTCCGTGTCCTCGATTGGGGGTAAGAATGCGCCGTTCTCCGACAAAATGATGGAGTGAGCTCGGTGCATTGAATCTTTCTGACAGAGCGGCGTAGATCTGCGCCTATGCAACACAGCTCCCCACGGTCACGCACCAAGTTCAAGTTTGTTCTCGCTGCGCTGGGGGCTGTGGCTCTCGGCGCTCCCACGGGCGCAGAGGCGCAGGGGTCCCACGCGGACTTCGTCGCCGGCCGCCTCGAGCTCGCCCAGCCCGCCCTCGCGGGGTGCGTCACGAGCGTCACCGACGCACGGCCTGCCACTCCAGCGCTGGTCGAGGTCACCATCCAGGACCGCAACGTCACGTTGCAGACCATCTCCCCAGACACGACGCCCGCCTGGCGCACGTGCATCGAGAACGCCCTGCGCGGTGCGCTCGTCATCTCGGCGGGACAGGCCGGCAGCCTCCCGCGCTCGCAGGGCTTCATGACGGTCAGCGTCACGCTGGGCATCGCAGGCCCCACCGCTCAGCCCGCATCGCCCACGTATGCAGCGGGTCAGCGCGTGCGCATCCTGTGGGGCAGCTCGTGGTACGACGGCACCATCGTGGCGGTGCAGGGGCCCAACCGCTTCCTCGTCCACTATGAAGGCTGGTCCAGCTCGAGCGATGAGGTGGTCGGCACCGACCGTCTGGCTCAGGTGGCCGGAACCACCACGACGCCAGCGCCCGCCAGCGTCACGCCCGCGCGGTTCGTCATCCAGCCGGGCACGCCCAGCCGGCCGGGACGTCCGGGCCGTCCCATCCCGCAGCCGCAGCCGCAGCCGCAGCCGCAGCCGCAGCCGGTCCCGCAGCCCATCCCGCCCGTCGTGGTGGTGCCGCCCAGCACCCAGGGCAACCTGCTGACCAACGGCGGTTTCGAGGCTCCGGCGCTCGCCAACGGCACGTGGAACGTGCTCCCCACCGTCACGGGCTGGCGCACCGTCTCCGGGCCCGGCATCGAGGTGCAGGCGGGCGCCGCAGGCCTTCCCGCGGAGGGCCGCCAGCTGGTCGAGCTCGACAGCCACGCGCCCACCAGCATCGCGCAGGACGTGGCCACCAGCCCTCGCCAGCGCTACGAGATTCGCCTCTCGTTCGCGGCACGGGCCGGCACCAACCGTGGCACCAACCGCCTCGCCATCGTGTGGGACGGTCAGGTCGTCGCGCGCATCGACGCGGACGGAACGGGAACCGACCAGCCGCCCTGGGTCACGGTCTCCTACTTCGTCACCGCCCGTGGCCGCCAGGCCACCCTCGAGCTGCGTGACGAAGGCGCCGCCGACTCGGTGGGCACCTACATCGACAACGTGAGCGTCACGCCCGCGCCGTGAGCTGCGCCACCGCGCACGCTGCGCGGTTCGTTCGAGAGCCTCTGGGTCGCTGGGATCCAGGGGCTTTCGCGTGCTCGCTCCGTCGAGCGGCGGCTTTGGGCACGCCGTGGTGCTACAGCACCCATTGATGTCGCTCGCCACCCCCCCACTCCTCGCGCGCCTGGCCGGCGCGAAGCGCGTGCTGATCGCGGGCGCAGGTGGCGGCTACGATGTGTTCGCCGGCATCCCGCTCGCGGTGCACCTCATGGCGCAGGGCACGCACGTCACGTTCGCGAACCTCACGTTCACCTACGTGGGGGGCACGGACGCGCAGTTCATCGCGCCCAACATCGCGCTGGTGACCAGCGACACCATCGGCGAGGACCACTACTTTCCCGAGCGCTCGCTGGCCCGCTGGCTCTTGCAGCGCGGCATCGACGCGCGCGTCTACACGCTCGACAAGGTGGGCGTGGACCCGCTCACGCGCGCCTACCGCGAGCTGGTACACCTCACGCGCGCGGACACCGTGGTGCTGGTGGACGGCGGCACCGACATCTTGATGCGGGGCGACGAGGCGGGTCTGGGCACGCCGCAGGAGGACGTCACCAGCCTGGCGGCGGTACACGCGCTCGACATCCCCACCAAGCTCGTGGCGTGCTTGGGCTTCGGGGTGGACGCGTTCCACGGCGTCTGCCACGCGCACTTCCTCGAGAACGTGGCGGCCCTCGAGACGGACGGGGCATTTCTGGGGGCCTTCTCCGTGCCGCGCAGCTCGCGCGAGGGCGCGGCCTACCTGGACGCCGTGGAGCTGGCGCACCGCGACAACCCGGCGCGCGTCAGCATCGTGAACGCCAGCATCTCGTCGGCGCTGCGAGGGCAGTTCGGCAACGTGCCCCTCTCGGAGCGCACGGCGCGCAGCGAGCTGTTCATCAACCCGCTCATGTCCATGTACTTCGGCTTCGAGCTGGACGCGGTGGCGCGCCGCTGCCTGTACCTGGACCAGCTGCGTGGCACGCGCACCATCTTCGAGGTGTCCGCGGTGATCGAGGCCTTCCGCCACGAGGTCACCACGCGGCCCCGGCGCAGCATCCCGCACTGACGCTCAGGCTACAGCGCGCGGCAGAGACCGCTGACGCAGCGAGCCTCGAGCTCACCCGGGCACAATGAAGACGAGACGCACTCGAGCGTGCGCTCGGCGCAGAGAAAGGCTCCCAGCGCGCCGACGTCCGAGAGCCAGGTGGCCTCGTGCGCCACGGCCACCGCGCTCTGGCAGCCTGCCACGCGGATGTCGTCGCCCGTGATGGGCTTGCAGTCGATGGCGGTGACCACCAGCACGCAGTCCGTGTCGTGTTCGCACCCTTTCAGGTCCGCCGCGATCAGGTCCTGCTGCTGGTGCCACAGGAAGTCGAGCTGCATGCAGCTGAGTGAGTCTGCCTCCGTGAACGGGTTCATCACCGCAGAGTCACGCCTCACGCCACCCCCATCCGGCGTGTCGCTCCCGCCGTCGGGACCGCCGCAGTCCTGGCACTCGCCCGCATCGGGCGTTCCCTCGCCTTCGGGGTCGCGTCCGCAGCCCTTGCAGCCAACGGCTGTCAGGAGCGTCAACCCCACCACCAGCCCCATCACCAGCTTGCACGCGCGCGGTCCCATCCCGCCACTCTAGCCGAACCAACCGCGAGGCGGAAAGCCCGAGCGGGCCCTCAGACGTGCACCTTGCTCACGCGCCGCTGGCTCACGTAGCCCACGATGCCCGCCACGAGGGCCAGGAAGCCGGCCACCACCGCGGGGATCGTCCAGCGGTCCTGCGCTTCGCTCACCGTGCGCCCGCTCTCGTCCCGCTGCGTCAGCCACTCGACGTGCATGAACTGGGTGGGGTCCTCCCGCCACACCACGATGTCCCGCAGCGTCCCGATGGCAGGCGCGGTGGCGCAGCCGTTGGACTGCGAGTCGTGCGCGGTGAACTCCACGCCAGCCGCCGTCGTGCCGACGAGCGTCATGTTGCAGGACCCGGTGCGAGGCTCGTGGCTCGCCACACGGGCGGTCACCGCCTCGCCGTTGGCGCGCAGCTGGAGGGCCAGCTCTCGGTCTCGGGTGAACGCCTCGTCCATGAGGATGTGCATGACCGCGAAGGCGACCACCGCGGTGGCGAAGGCTCGGAGCAAGACGGACATCCCCTGCAGCCTAACAGCTCCTGGCCCGGCGGCGGCACCCGGGCGGGTGGCCCGGGTCACTTCGCCTTGGCGGTCAGGATCATCACGAACTCCGCCACGTTCTCGTGGTCGAGCGCGCCGACCAGCTGGCCGCCCTCCATGACGGGCATCAGCTCCTTGCGCTGCTGGTTCATGCGCTGGAACGCCTCGTCGAGCGGGAGCTCGGGGCCCAGCGCCAGCAGCTCCGGGTCCATGGCCTGCCGCACCAGCGCGCCGTCGCCGGCTTCGCTCAGGGCGCGGATGATGGCCTCGCGCGTGAGGATGCCCACGGGCGTGCTCTCCTCCGTCACCAGGAACGTGCGGCACTGCGTGTCCAGCAGCAGCTGTACGGCGCTGCCCACCGTGCTGCCTGCTTCGATGGTGCGGAACTCGCGCAACATGACGTCGCGCACCGTGTAGCCGGCCAGCATGGACTTGGTGTTGGTGTAGCTGGCCTCCGACTGCGCCCCCACGAAGATGAAGATGCCGACGAGCGCCAGCATGGGGTTGGACGTGAAGCCCAGCACCACGAAGCCCACGGCGCAGAGCTGGCCCACCAACGCCGCCACGCGTGTGGCCTGGGCACGCGGCAGTCGCATGGCCAGGAGGGCCCGCAGCACGCGCCCGCCGTCCATGGGGAACGCCGGCAACAAGTTGAAGAGCGCCAGCACCAGGTTCACCGACAGCAGCGCCAGCAAGAAGTTGCCCGCGTGGATGGTGTTCAGCTGCTCCACCTGGCTCGGGTTGGGCAGCGCACTCACCACTGGCAGCAGCAGCAGCGCGATGACGAAGTTCACGGCAGGCCCGGCCAGCGCCACCACCAGCTCCTCACTCGGCTTCTCGGGCATGGACTCGAGGCTGGCCACGCCGCCGATGGGCAACAGCGTGATGTCCCGTGTCTTGATGCCGTAGCGCCGCGCGGCGAGCGCGTGACCCAGCTCGTGCAGCACCACGCACGTGAACATGGACAGCACGAACAGCAGCGACCACGCGATGTCCAGAGCGCCGGACCCGGCGCGCACGCCAGACACGATGATCCAGAGGACCAGCAGCGAGAACGTCCAGTGCACGTAGACGCGGATGCCCGCGACGGTCGCGATGGGGAGCTTCTGGGACATGCGGTCAGGGCCTCAGCGCTCGTGGGTCTTCAGCCACTCGATGACGGCCGTGGAGAACGCCACGCGGTTCACGATGGGCAGGTGCAGACCGCCCTCGATGGTCCAGAGCGCTGCGTCGATGCCGCGTTCGCAGCCGGCGCGGTACTCGAGCACGCTCGTCTCGGCACCGTCGAGGCTGTTGTCGAGGTCGAGGTCGGCGCCTGCGACGGCAGCATCCAGATCACACCCGGCCGTCTCGGCGCTGCGTCGCGTTGTCTCGGGGGCGCTGGGGTAGCCGCTCGCGACGATGCCTACCGGTTCGGCGACGCCGTCGTAGAGGATGATGTCATCGGCCGTGCCGTGGATCTGCAACATGCTGACCGGCTGCTCCGGCGTGCAGTCGGCGGGGTCGAGGTAGGTGGAGCCCGCGAGGCTGGCGATGGCCGTGATGACGTCGGACGCCTCGCACGCCATGCGATGCGCCATGAAGCCGCCGTTGCTGTGCCCGAAGAGGTACACGCGGCGCGGGTCCACGCGGTAGTTCGCCTGCGCCTCCGCGATCAGCCCGCGCAGGTAGCCCACGTCGTCCACGTCGTCCGTGTCGAAGTTGCAGCACGCGTCGGTGGCGTTCCAGAAGCGTGCCCCCTCGGAGTTCACCGTTCCGTCGGGGACCACCAGGATGAAGCCCAGCGCCGTGACCTGGTTGGACAGGCCGAAGTAGATGTTCTGCACGCCCCCCGAGGCCGAGTAGCCGTGCAGCAGGATCACCAGCGGGTACTCCACGTTGGGGTCGTAGTCGCTCGGCACGCGCACCGAAGCGGGGCGGCCGGCGGCCACGCCCAGGGTGCTGGCAGGGTCATCGGGCAGCGGCGGAAGCGACGACCCGTCGGAGCACGAGGTGAGCACGAGTGCTGCGGCGACGGCGATGAGAAAGCGGGCGAGGCGAGACATGTGGCGCATCATGTCACGTGCGCAGGGGTGGTGCGCGCTTCGCACCGCACTTGCCGTGGCCCTCGCGAACGAACCTCAGCGCGGGCGCTCGCCGCGCACCACGCTGGCGCCACCTTCGGGGTCCGGCATCCGCCGCGCCGACGTCCCCACGAAGCCCGCCACGGCGAGCGCCTCGGCGTATTGCTCGGGCGTCCACTCTCGGTGTCCCGCGTGCCCAAACTTCAGACGCGCGAGCGTGGCGGGCGGGCGCACACCCAGCACCAGCCTGCCCCCCGGCCGCAGCACCCGCAGCAGCTCGCGCAGCGCCGCCGGCAGGTCTGGCCAGAAGTACGCCACGTTCACCGCAAACGCCGCGTCGAAGCGCCCGTCCTCGAAGGGCATGCGCTCCACCCCGGCCTCCACCAGCTCGAGCTCCGGGTAGCGAGGCCGCGCGCGGCTCACCACGTCATCGCTGATGTCCACCCCCGCCAGCTGCACGCGCGGCTCGTGCGCCAGCACCATGTCGAGGCCCACGCCACCACCGAAGCCCACCTCGAGCACGGCCTCTCCCGGCTCGAGGTCGAGGGCGCCGATGGTGTGCGCCGTGATCAGCCGGTTGCCGCGGTTGAGCAGCGCGCTCATGGGGCCGGTCAAGAGACCGTGCGGGCGAGCCAGCTGGGAGACCAGGAGATCGTTCAGGCGCTTCATGGTGCTGACGACGGTAGCGCAATGGGCCCAGAACGAAAGAACCCCCGGAACCGCTTGGATTCCAGGGGCCTGATGGAGCCTCCTGTCGGATTTGAACCGACGACCTACGGTTTACGAAACCGTTGCTCTACCACTGAGCTAAGGAGGCACGCGTGAGCGGCCCGTCTGGTAGCGCGCAGGTGCGGCGGTGTCAACCGTTGGGAGCCGCCGCGCGGGACTTTTACTGCTCCCCACGTGATCGCAGGCTACCCGGCGCCCCACCATTCGTGGTATCCCCCGGCCCGTGCGTAGTTCGATCGCTGTCCTGGTGGCCCTGTGCGGCCTCACTCTCACAGGCTGCCCCTGGACGCTCTCGGAGCAGCGTGGGGAAGAGCACCTCGATGCGTTCGCCATCGCCGAGCGCCACCGGCACCACGGTCGCCTCGACGAGGCCGAGCAGGCCTATGCGCTGGCGGCCGAGCACTCCGAGCGGCGCATCGACCGCGACGAGGCCGAGTACCGCCGCAGCCGCGTGCTCATCGACCAAGAGCGCTATGAGGAAGCGGCCGCGCTGCTGCTGGACATCGGCGCCCGCCGGCCGGTGTCGCGCCGCACGGGTCGCGCCATCTACGACGCCGCGCGCGTCTACGACGAGCGCCTGCAGCAGCCCGAGCGGGCCTACGCGCTGTACGAAGAGGTCATCCGCGCCTACCCGGATGACGGCCTCGGCACGCGCTCGCTGTACTTCCGCCTGTTCACCATGCGCGATGGCGGGGACCTGGCGGGGTGCATCGCGTACCTGGACCAGCTCTACCCCACGCTGGGCGAGACGGGCCTCGCCGACGACGTACTGAAGCTGAAGGCCGACATCCAGCTCGAGGCCGAGGACCGCGCCGGGGCGCGCGCCACGCTCGAGCAGATCGTGCGCGACCATCCGTATCCGCAGGGGCGCCGCTGGGACGACGCCATCGCCAAGCTGGCCGAGATGGACGTCGAAGACGGGCACCCGCTGGTGGCCATCGCGCGGCTCGAGCGCATGCTGGAGCGCTTCGAGAACACCACCATCATCGGCAGCTACACGCAGAGCGGCATGCCCATGGCGCAGCTGAACATCGCGCGCATCTACCGCGACGAGCTGCGCGACTACGACGAAGCGGACAGCCAGTTCCGCCGCGTGGTGCGCCGCTTCCCCGACTCCATCCTGCACGACGACGCCAGCTACGAGCGCGGCGCCATGTGGCTTGACCAGGGCGAGCGCGAGCGTGGCTGCGACATCCTGCGCGACGTGGTGGAAGAGTTCGAGGTGGGCCACCCACGCCGCCTGGCCGCCGCACGCGTCGAAGCCGACTGCGGCGACAGCGAGTAGCGCAGCATCCTGCTGCGGAGCGACAGACCCAGAGAGCGTGAGGGTCAGGGCGCCGCACGAGCCGCGCCGCAGGACCCACCCACGCTAGAAGTCTTCTTCCGCGGCCTCTTCGACGTCCTCGTCGGCGTCGTCGTCCGCGTCGTCGTCGAGCTCCTCATCGGGCTCTTCGGCGTCGTCGACCTCCACCTCTTCGGGCTCTTCTTCGCCGTCGGGCGAGCCGAACTTGAGCTCGATGTCGGCGTCCGTGAGGTGCGCCTCCAACAGCTCGAGAAGCTCGTCGAGGTCCTCCATGGACCACTCCTCGAGCACTTCGGAGATGAAATCGTAGATATCCCCGGAGTCGACGCGACGCTCGATCTCCTCCGTGTCTTCTGTCGAGAAGACGCGAACGAGGTCATCGCGAAGGTTCTCCGTGTCACCTTCTTCGATGGCTTCGGATACCGAGAGTCTGATCTGGCGCAATGCGCGGTTGTCGAGGTAGATCTCCACGAACCGAATCTCCAAAAGCTACGGACGGCGCCCATTATGGGTTGCAAGACCCACCTGTCAAATCCGATGTCCCGATGCCTTCGTATGCTCCTCTCGACTTCTCCGCGCGGGCACGCGCCGCCTGGCCGCGTGTGGCTCGCAATGGTGCTCGCGGGTGCGTGTTTGCTGGCTGCTCCACGCGTGCGCGCCGAGGCG
The DNA here is from genome assembly GCA_016706685.1 of Sandaracinaceae bacterium. Classification (NCBI taxonomy): domain Bacteria; kingdom Pseudomonadati; phylum Myxococcota; order Polyangiales; family Sandaracinaceae; species Sandaracinaceae bacterium. The sequence continues at coordinate 56,244 of JADJJE010000015.1, forward strand.
TTCGAGCTGCCTCCCGACCCGCGTGACCGTCCTCCCGCTTGGAACGTGGAGCCGCGCCTCGAGCTCGTGTTCCCGCTCGTCATCCGGCGTCTCTGCCCCGACGGCGCCGCGTGCCTCTACGGCTCCGGGTTCGGGTTGGGGGCGCTGGTCGAGCGCCGCTACCGAAGCGGCGTGGGCCTCGGGGTGGCCTACGACGTGCGCTTCATGGGCGGCGACAACGTCTTCGAGCTGAGCACGCTCCAGACCCTCGCCGTGTCCTTCCGCTACTTCTTCCGGCCGCGCAGCGCCGTGCACCCCTTCGTGGGGGTGGAGGCGGGCGCCGCCATCTTTGGCGACACGTTCCGGGCGTCCACCGGTGGCGTGCACGTGGACGGACGCGCCGGGGTCGAGATCGAGGCCACCGACACGCTCTCGTTCACGCTCTACACGATCGTGCGGGCGCTCTACACGGCGCCGTTCACGTCCCAGCCGGACGGGGTTCGCCGCTCGTCCAGCGGGGGCTTGGACCTCACGCTGAGCGTTGGCGGTGGGCTCGCGCTGCGCTTTGGGCCGTGAGCCCGGCGCGGCCGGATGATTGCTTGACTCAGAGGGGCTCGCCGGGTTCCACTTCGCCAGAATGAGCTGCCCAAGCTGCGCCCACAAGAACCCTGCGGGGAGCGTCTTCTGCCAGAACTGCGGCTTTCGACTGCCAGCGGAGCCGGCGCCCGTCGCTGTGGCGGCGCCCGCCACCATCGCCTGCAACCGCTGTGGGGCGCAGCAGTCGGCGCACATGCGCTTCTGCACGGAGTGCGGCAACTCGCTTCCGGGCTTGCCCGCTGGGCCGCAGCCGCAGCCCATGCCCCAGCCGGCGCCCATCATGCAGCCCGCGCCCATGCCGCAGCCCGCGCCGCAGGCCAGGCCCCAGCCGGCAGCGCAGCCGCCTGCGTCCATTGGTCAGGCCGTCGCCGAGCAGATCTCGGGCGCCATCGGTGGCCCGCTCTGCTGGCGCTGCCGTGGTGTGGGCGACAACGGCTCGGAGTTCTGCAAGTTCTGTGGCGCGCGCTATAGCGATGCGCCCGGACATGCGCCGGCGCCCCAAGCGGCCGCCCCGCAGCCCGCGCCCTACGCCGCCCCGCAGCCCGCGCCCGTGCAGGCTTATGCCCAGCCGGCGCCCGTCATGCATGCGCCGCAGTCGGCGCCCTTCGCCACGGCGGCCACCGTCGGCCCCGGCGTCAGCCCCGCGGCGTCTGTCGGGCGTCTGGTGTCCATTCTCAAAGACGGCTCCGATGGCCAGGCCTTCTCGCTCAAGGAGGGCAACACGGACATCGGTCGCACCGAGGGCGACATCGTGCTCGCCGACGACCCGTACCTGTCACCACGCCACGCCCGCGTGCGCTCGGGCAGCGGCCGCTTCTACGTGCGGGACCTCGACAGCGCCAACGGCGTCTACATTCGGCTGACTGCGCAGGTGGACCTGACGTCCGGCGACTTCATCCTCATCGGCCAGCAGGTGCTGCGCTTCGAGGTGCTGCAAGACGGCGAGCTGCCGCTCGGCCCCGCCAGCATCAGCGGCGTGCTCGCGTTCGGCACGCCCGAGGTGCCCCGCTTCGCGCGCCTGGTGCAGTACACCACCGAGGGCGTGGGGCGCGACCTGCACTACCTCTACCGTGACGAGACGGTGATGGGCCGCGAGAACGGCGACATCGTCTTCACCGACGACCCGTTCCTCTCGCGCCGTCACGCGGCCATCGAGATCGAGCGCAGCAGCAAGCGTTGCCGCCTCAAGGACGTGGGCTCGTCCAACGGCACCAGCCTGCGTGTCCGTGGCGAGCGCGAGCTCACGCACGGGGATCACTTCCGGGTTGGGCGACACCTCTTTCGCTTCGACGCGAACAGCGGGGCTGGCCGATGAGCGAACAAGGCCAGAATGCGGCGCCAGGCGCGCCGACAGATTCAGAAGGGCGCACAGGCAACGTGGAGCAATCACCGCAAGCGACGGGCGAGTCGATCCCCAGCGGCACCGAGGACGCCATGAAGACCCCGTCTTCCGTGTCGCCGTCTCCCGTGCCGAGCGGGCCCATCCACGTCCGCTTCTTCGGGGCCACCAACGTGGGCCTCATCCGCGAGCACAACGAAGACAACCTGACGGTCGGCAACCTCACCACCAAGGTGCGCGACCTGCCCGATGGTCAGGTGCAAGAGGCGGTGGTGCAGGCCGACGGCATCCTGTTGGCCGTGTGCGATGGCATGGGCGGCGCGGCGGCCGGCGAGGTCGCGAGCCAGATGGCCGTGGACACCATCTTCGAGATCATGGCCGGCGGCACCACGTGCGCCACACGTGACGACCTCGCGCGCCGGCTCGTCTACTCCATCGAGGATGCGGGCGGACGCATCTTCGGCTCGGCCAAGATGGACCGCACGCGCCGCGGCATGGGCACCACGGCCACGGCGGCAGCGCTCATCGACAAGGTGCTGTTCGTGGGCCAGGTCGGCGACAGCCGTGCCTACGTGCTGCGCAACGGGCAGCTCTCGCTCATCACCAAGGACCAGAGCCTGGTCAACCAGCTCATCGAAGCGGGCCAGCTCACCGAGGAGGAGGCCGAGTCCTTCGAGCACTCCAACATCATCCTGCAGGCCCTCGGCACTACCGAGGACGTCTCCGTGGACCTCACGTTCCTCGAGCTGCGCCAGGGCGACCGCATCATGATGTGCTCGGATGGCCTGAGCGGCATGGTGCACGCCGAGATCATCCGCGAGGTGCTGGCGGAGGTGAAGGACATCCCGGCGTGCTGCGCCCGCCTCATCGAGATGGCCAACGCCGGCGGCGGTCACGACAACATCACCTGCATCATCGCCGATTTCGATGGCCCTGGGCTCGGGCCCGCCGAGACCGCTCCGAAGGCCGCCTATCAGCAGTATCCGCTGCCGGACCTCGAAGACGACGACGAGCGCTCCGCGCGGCGCATCACCATGAAGACCGGGCCCAGCAAGCCCGGCAGCGACGTCAAGCGCGCCCCCATCGAATACGAGGACCCCGCGCCCACGCTGCCCACCGGCGCTTCGCTGCCTTGGTCGCTCATTGCCCTCGGCGCCGTCCTGTTGGGCGCGCTGGTGCTCTTCGCGTTCTTCATCGCCTACGGGCTCTCCACCTCCGCCGATGACGAGACGCTGCCATCGCCCGCGGCACCCATCGTGGGCACCGCTCCCGTGGAGCTGCGCATCCGCACCGACATCCCCAATGGGCACCTCTTCGTGGATGGCGAGGACTACGGCCCGGTGACCTCCGGGGCCGACGTGCAGCTCGAGCTCCCGCCCGGGCCTCATCGCCTCGAGATCCGCGTCGCGGGCGCCCCCGTGGTCAGCTCCGAGCTGACGCTGCGTCCCGGCATCCCCGGCGACGTGTTGCTGAGTGGACCCGAGGCTCCTCCCCCCGGCGACGACACCCCCGGCGCTGCGCCCGCCCCGAGCCCGAGCGGCGCAACCGAGATGTCTGCCTTCTAGGACTTTTCCGTTGCGAGCGACCGCTTGATCCGCCTTCACCAGACGTTCGGAGCCCACACAGGCAGAACGCTCACGTTCGACGGCGGGCCGATTCGCTGTGGGCGCCAGCCGGAGAACGAGCTGGCCTTCGACCCCAACGCGGACCTGGACGCTTCGGGCTTCCACGCAGAGCTGGTGCTGACAGGGACCACCTGGCGGCTGACCGACACCAAGAGCCGCAACGGCACGTGGGTCAATGGCGAGCGCGTCACCGAGGCCACCCTGGCGGACGGCGACGAGATCGAGTTCGGCGCAGGGGGCCCGCGCGTGCGCGTGGAGCTCTTCTCGCCGGACGCGCCCACCATGCGTCCCGCCAGCGGGCACGGCTCCATCCGGCCCCCGCCGCTGGGTGACCGCGCAGTGCTGTTCGTCCCCGTGTCTTCGCCCACGCCACCTCCGCCCGACGCGCCGGTGGCGTCCAGCGTGGTGCAGACAGCGCGCAGCCTGCCCGCCGACGAAGTGGCCAAGCGTCCTTCGTATCCAACGCCTCCGGTGCCACCTGCGCGCAAGGGCGTGCGTGGCTGGGTGGTGGCGTTGCTGGGCTGCAGTGGCCTGCTGGTGGCCGGCCTCGCCGTGGGTGTGGGGCTCTGGTGGGTCCAGCGCGTGCGCACGCCACCGCCCACTGCGGCCGACGCCACGCGCATCGCCACCGCCCACGCCGGTGCGCTCTTCACCGTGCTGCACCGCGACCCGCTCGGGCGCGAGCACGAGATCTGCGCGGGCTTCGCCGTGCGCCGGGACCTGATCGCCACGTCGGCGCGCTGCATCCACGCACTGCAGGCGGCGGCCGAGAGCGGGCATCGCGCCTTCGCGCGCCCGCCGGGCGGCGTGCTCCAGGACGTGGCCCACATGTACCGTCACCCCGGGATGCCCGCAGGCGCGCAGGTGGGCCCCGACGTGGGTCTCTTGCGGGTGACGGGGAGCGCGCCGGCGCTCACGTCGCTCGCGCCGGTGGACGAGGTGTCCGGGCTGCCCGACGGCACCGCCATCTTCGTGTGGGCAGCGGCCGGCAGTGGCGGTGGCCTGCGTGGTGGCCGCGTCACCAACGTGGCGGACCTGCCCGGTGCCGGCCCCGACCAGCAGCTGCTCCACGGGCTCGTGGGCACACCAGGCTCACCCGTGTTCGACCGTGAGGGCCGCGTGGTGGCCGTGCACGCAGGCACGGTGGGACAAGACGCCGTCCCGGGATACGGCGTGCGCATCGACGTGCTGCACGGGCTGCTGGCCGGGCTCTAGGCCCCGCGCCTGCTGCACGCACGGGTGGTCACGGGTCGTCGCGCAGGATGGCGTCCGCCACGGCTCGCCAGCGCACGGCGGCGTCGGCGTCGCGCTGGCCACGCTCACGCAGCTGGGCGCGCACGGCGCTCTCGGTGCGCGTGGGCGGCACCTCGGGCAGCTCCAGCAAGATGCGCTGAGCGCTGCGGCGGTGCTGCTCGGCGATGGCGCGCCCCACCACCACCACGCCGGCGGTGTCGATGGGCGCATGGAAGTCGTCGGGGAGCTCGATGTACCGGCGCACGCTCTCGAGGTCCGTGCCCGTCAGGAAGGTGGTGCGGCGCAGGTCGCCCAGGGTGCGGAAAGGCAGCACCTCACCGCGGTCGAGATCCACGCGAAAGCGCCGCGCGTCGAGGATGATCTCCCGCATGAGCTGGCCGTCTTCGAGGTCCAGCACCAGCTCGCGCACGGGCTCTTCGAGGCGCGCGCGGTCTCCGCCGCGGCGCTTGCCTGCTGCTGCCGTGAGCGCCGCGACCGCGCGTCGCCAGCGGAACTTGTCCGGATCGCGGCGGCGCACCACGCGCACCGCGCCGCGGTCCTGCCCCTGCTTCCCGTAGTATTCGATCGCGTCGGTGATGCGTGCGCCAAGCATAGGTCCTCGGCGAAGGTTGTCGGCCGACGCGGCCGGCGGGTCAAGAAAGCGGGGCGCCCCCCAGGTGCTCCACCAGGTCGTCGCGGATGGCCCGGGCCGCCACCTGGGCCCGCTTCCGCGCGTCGGCGATGCTCTCACCCACGCGTGGCTCGGCGCGGGCGTCGAAGTAGAGCTTGAGCTTGGGCTCCGTGCCGCTCGGGCGCAGCATGGCGCGCTGCCCACCGGTGAGCTCGATGACCAGCAGGTCGCTGGGCGCCCACCCGAGCGCCTCGGTGCGACCGTCCACATAGCGGCGCACGGCGTCGCGCCCGGAGAGGCGCGCCACGACGGGCACTCCGCCCAGCGACGTGACGTCCAGTCCATCGGCGCGCTCCACGAGCGCGCGGATGGTGGCCTGCCCGCTGCTCCCGGGCAGCACCCAAGACTCCTGCACGCTCACGTAGGCGCCGTGACGCCGCAGCAGCTCGTCGCGCGCGCCCAGCACGCTCACCCCGCGCGCCGCGCAGCGAGCCGCCAGGTCGCAGAACAGCAGCAGCGCCGAGATGCCGTCCTTGTCTCGCACCAGCGCGCCAGCGGCATAGCCCAGCGCCTCTTCATAACCGAACACGAAGCGCCTCCCGCGCGCCTCTTCCTCCATGGCGCGCGCGTGGATCCACTTGTGACCCGTGAGCGTCTGCGCGAAGGCCGCGCCGTGGGCGGCCGCGATCACACCCAGCAGCGGCGAGCTGACGATGGTGTTGATCACCACGCGCGGCTCGCTGGGATCGCCCGCCGCCAGCAGGTAGTCCGCCAGCAGGCAGCCGATCTCGTTGCCGCTCAGCGCCTCGTAGCTGCCGTCTTCTCGCGGCGCGACCACGGCCAGTCGGTCGGCGTCGGGGTCGTTCGCCACGCCGAGACTGGCGCCCACCTCGCGCGCCAGCGTGATCAGCGCGTCCAGCGCGCCGGGCTCCTCCGGGTTCGGAAAGCGCACGGTCGGGAAGCTGCCGTCCGGCTCGGCCTGCGACGCGACCACGTGCACGTCGTGGAAGCCCGCGCGCTCGAGCACCTCGTGCACGGTGGCGAGGCCCACGCCGTGCAGTGGCGTGTAGGCAATGCGCAGCGCGCGCGGGCCGTCGCCGGCTGGCAGGCTGGCCAACACCCCCTGCACGTAGCGCTCGCGCACGCTCGACCCGAGCGTGATCCGGTGCCCGTGCTCGCGCGCCTCCGCCTCCCCGGCGAGCTGCACCTCCGCGGCCGGTGGCGCGGCGTCGATGGCCGCCGCGATGCCGTGATCGTGCGGGGGGATGATCTGCGCGCCGTGTTCCCAGAACACCTTGTAGCCGTTGTACTCCGGCGGGTTGTGGCTGGCGGTGATGACCACGCCCGCCGCGGCGCGCTGGTCGAGGACGGCAAACCCCACCAGCGGCGTGGGCGCAAAGTCCTCGAACACCCGCGCCACGATGCCCGCGCCCGCGACCACGGCCGCCACGTCTTCTGCAAAGCGGCGGCTGTCGGGGCGCGCGTCGAAGCCGATGCACACGCCGCGCTCGGCCGCTCCCGGGACCTGCGTCTTCAGCCACGCGCACAGCCCGTGCGTGGCGCGGATGACGGTGGCGCGGTTGAGGCGCCCCGGCCCTGCGCCCACCAGCCCGCGCAGGCCCGCGGTGCCGAACTCGAGGCGCTCGCTCATGCGTACTGCGAGCGCGTGGTCCACGACACTGCCCGTGGTGAGCGCCTGCACATGAACTCCGCGCAAGTCGCGCAGCTCGTGCTGGGTGGCCGGGTCGGGGTCCCCCGCGATCCAGGCGTCGGTCGTGGCCAGCAGTGCGTCGTGGGTCATGAGACCGCCGGAGTGTACCGCCACGCGCGCCACCGGTCCCGCAGCCAGTCGCTCGCGCGCACCAGCGCGTAGGTCAGCGCCACCAGGCCCAGCACCCAGGGTGTGGCGGCGGCCACGCTGGTGTCGGTCAGCGCGCGCACGGGCTTGCCCAGCGCCCCATAAGCGAAGGGCAGGTGGAACGCATAGACCCGCAGCGACCGGGTGCCCAACGTGAGCAGCACGGGCACGGCGAAGCGCGTCGCGGCCACACGCGGGTACGCCACCAAGGCCGCACCGATGACGAACAGCGCGCGTGCTCCGAGGTCGAGCGCGTTCAACCACACCGCGGGGTGGGTGCGTGAGAGCGGAACGCCCGCGGCGCTCAGCCATGCCTGCATGCCCCAGCTCGAGACCACGGCGACGCCCAGCGCCACCAGCGCCACGCGCCCGGGCCAGCGGACACACACGGGCGTGATCGCCGCGCCCAGCGCGCACCAGACTGCCAGCGGGAAGACTGGCATCACGGTGAAGGGCGGAACGTCCACGAACGGCACCAGCGCGAAGCGCAGCGGGCTCTCGAGGTCCGCTGCGGCGCCGTTCAGCCACGGGCTGGGCAGAAGCACTAGCAGCGCCACCACGAGCGCTGTCCGCTGCGGCCGCGCGCGCCCGGGCAACACCAGCCCCAGCAGCATGGAGCTCGCGCCGATCACGTGCAGCACGTCGAAGCGCAGGTAAGACCCGAGCTCACGGGCGCCATCCATCAGGCCGTAGATCACGTTGAGTGCAAAGCCGGCCAGCACCACCCGAAATCCGCGCCACACTAGCTCACGGCGAACGTCGTGGGGCGCCTCTCCGCGCGCGAGCCCGCGCTGCACACGCAGCGCCACGCCCATGCCCGCCAACGTCAAGAACAGCGGCAGCGGCAAGAGCGCGATGAAGCGCGTGAGCGCGAACGCTGCCGTCACCCGATCAGGCGCGTCCACGTACGCGTCGTAGGCGTGCGCCTCGATCATGCCGAGACACGCGAGCCCGCGCGCCAGGTCGAGACCGCCCAGCCGCTTCATGCGCCGGGCAGGTAGCTGCGCTCGCGGACCTGGCGCGCGTAGGGCACGAACAGCAGCGCGCCCAGCAGCATGATCCCCGCGTACAGCACGAACGACGTGGTGGTGCTGACCGTGGCGTGGCCCTGCGCGTTGGTGGTCAGCCGCGTGATGCCCACCGTGAACAGGTTCCCGAGCGCGGCGCTGGCCAGGTAGAGCGACATGACCATGGACTTCATGCGGGGAGGGGACTGCGTGTACGCGTACTCGAGCGCGGTGACCGACACCAGCAGCTCGCCCGTGGTGAGGATGGCGTAGCCGATGAGCTGGAAGAAGATGGTGGGCTTCGCCCCCGCGTCCAGCTGGGCCTCGAGCCCCGCCGAGTACAGGAACGCCAGCGCGGCGATGACCATGCCGACGCCGATCTTGCGCATGGGCGTGAGGGCCACGTGACGCTCGAGGCGCGGATACACATAGAGCGCGAAGAGCGGCGTGAGCAGCAGGATGAAGATGGGGTTGGCCGACTGCATGTTGTCGGCGAGCCAGTTGTGACCGTGCAGGTCCATGCGGCGCCCCTGCGCGACCCAGCTGGACGCGGTCTGGTCGAAGAGCGTCCAGAAGAGCGCCACGAACGTGAAGAGCAGCACCAAGCGGCCGAACACGCGCAAGCCCTCTGCGCCCAGCGCCTCCTGCACGAAGGCCTTCCCACCTGGTGGGATGTGGGCGAAGCGGTGCCGGCCCAGCCAGAACACGAACGTGGCGATGACCATCAGCACGCCCGGTAGCCCGAAGGCGGCGTGAGGTCCGTAGGTGTCCAGCAGCCACGGTGTCAGGTTCATGGCGATGGCGGCGCCCACGTTGATGGCGAGGTAGAAGAACGCGAACGCCCGCGTGACGAGGTGCGCGTTCCGCTCGCCGAACTGGTCGCCCACGTGGGCCGACACGCACGGCTTGATGCCGCCCGCCCCGATGGCCAGCACCGCCAGCCCCAACACCAGGCCCAGCTGCGTGGTGTTCACCGCCAGGATGACGTGCCCCGCGCAGTACACGGCGGAGAGCGCCAAGATCACCCGGTACTTGCCGAGCCAGGCGTCCGCCGCGATGGCGCCCAGGATGGGCAGCGCGTAGAGGGCCGCTACGAAGGTGTGGATGAAGGCCTTGGCCTCCGGCTCGGTGAGGGTGTCGGGCGCTCCGGCCGCATCCACCATGTGCGTGGTCATGAAGGTGAAGAGGATCGCCTTCATTCCGTAGAAGCTGAAGCGCTCGGCGGCCTCGTTCCCCACGATGAACGGGATCCCGGAGGGCATCGTGTCGGTCGCTTCGGGCACGCTCCGGTAGGCCATGGCGCCATCTATAACAGGAAGGCCGTGCCTGCGATGCCCCACCCTTGATTTCCACAAGGAAGGAAGATTTAGCTGTATCTGGAATGCAAGTGTGTGGCAGACTTCGAGAAGATGTGGTAGCTGTCCCCGAATAAGGACACTCCGCATCGGTGTCCTATTTCACGTTGCGGGTGATATCCTCGCGACCGGAACAGCACGCAGACTGCACACGGCAAGCTGCGCGAATCCTCAGGAGGCTCAAGTGACAGACTCGAAGACACGCGCGACCACGCTCCAGCGACTCGCCATACGCCTGGCGGCGCTGACCATCGTGGGCGGGGCTTCCGTGGTGGGCGCGCAGCCCAGCGTTCAGCTCAGCCGGTTCACGCCCTCGGAGCAGACCAACGACGGCTTCGCCGTGAGCTCGGCCGAGGTCCAGGGGGACATGCGCTTCGGCGCACAGTTCTACATCGACTACGCGAACGACCCGCTGGTCTACGAGCTCACGCGCGGCGACGCCGGCAGCGAGCAATTCTCGGTCGTGGAGCACCAGCTCACCGGCAACCTCAACGCGTCGCTGGGCATTCGTGACCGGCTCACGGTGTCCATCGGCCTGCCCATCGTGTTCCTCCAGAACGGCGAGGACATCCCGGCCGGCCTCGGCGTCGTGGACGGGGATGGCCCTCCGAGTGCCACGGGCGTGCCCATCTACCTGGCGGACGGCTTCGCCCTCGGCGACCTCTGGGTCGGCGGTCGCGTGCGGCTCTTCGGGGATACCGAGAGCGTGTTCATGCTCTCCGCCGAGGGGCGCTTGATCATCCCCACGGCCTCCATCTTCGACGATGGCCAGCACTACGCGGGTGAGCGCGGTGTGGCTGGGGCCGCCGGCCTGATCGCGCAGATCAACGTCGGGCGCTTCCGCTTGATGGCGAACCTCGGCGCGCACTTGCGTTCCGACAACGCCGACTGCCGCGACCTCCCCGGTCCCTCCGGCCCCGGCGCCAACTGCTTCTACGGCGCGCGCCAGGGTGACGAGTTCACCTACGGCATCGGCGCCACCGTCCGCCTGCTGGACGATACCGACCTGCGCGCCATCCTCGAGGTGCACGGCCGCACCACGTTCCAGAACTTCTTCGATCGCGAAGAGACGCCCTTCGAGCTGCTCGCCGGCCTCAAGTACACCCACACCAGCGGCCTGACGGCCGGCATCGGCGGCGGCCCCGGTCTGGTGCGCGGCTTCGGCTCGCCCGACTTCCGCGTGTTCGCGATGGTGGGCTACACGGAGCCCACCGCGGGCACCGTCATCCGCCTCGACACCGACGGCGACGGCATCTACGACGACGAGGACCAGTGCGTCAACGAGCCCGAGGACGTGGACGGCTTCGAGGACACCGAGGGCTGCCCGGATCCCGACAACGACGGCGACGGCATCCTGGACGGCAGCGACCAGTGCCCGATGGAGCCCGAGGACGCCGACGGCTTCGAGGACGAGAACGGCTGCCCGGACCCGGACAACGACGGCGACGGCATCCTGGACGCGTCCGACGCGTGCCCGATCGACCCCGAGGACATCGACGGCTTCGAGGACGAGAACGGCTGCCCCGAGCCCGACAACGACGGCGACGGCATCCCCGACAGCGCCGACCGCTGCCCGAACGAAGCTGGCCCGACGGCGAACAACGGCTGCCCGTGGCCCGACCAAGACGGCGACACGGTGGTGGACCCGGTCGACAGCTGCATCACCGTGCCCGGCACCGTGGAGTTCCACGGCTGCCCCGAGCAGACGGACGTGGTCATCGGCGAGGGCGGCATCGAGATCCTCCAGACCATCTACTTCCGCACCAACCGTGACGTCATCGAGTCGCGCTCCTTCGGCCTGCTCGACAACGTGGCGCGCCTCCTGAACGAGCACCCCGAGGTGCGCCTGGTGCGCGTCGAGGGTCACACCGACACGCGTGGCCGCCTGGCCAACAACATGCGCCTCTCGCAGGCGCGCGCCGAGGCCGTCATGCGCTACCTCGTGGAGCACGGCGTCAGCGCCGCGCGCCTCGAAGCGCAGGGCTACGGTCCCACGCGCCTGATCGTCGAGAACGCCCGCACCCCGGATGAGCACGCGCGCAACCGCCGCGTGGTGTTCACCATCGTGGGCGACGACTCGGGCATCCAGCGCGAAGACAGCGGCCCCGGCGCCGACACCATCGACCGCTGAGCCGCGGCGGCACTTGCCGCGCGCACCCTAGAGCGAGAGCCCTGGCCCCTCACGGAGCCAGGGCTTTTTCGCGTTTGCGGGAAGGGGCTTGCCACGCCTCCCCGGACGCTGTAGAAAATGAATGCACATTCATTCAGCGCGCCGAGGGCTTCCCGGCGACGCGCCACCGGAGAGCACGAATGGTTTTCAATCCCTTCACCGAAGAGCACGAGCTCTTTCGCCAGCAGGTCCGCAACTTCGCCGAGAAGGAGCTCGCTCCCCACGCGGACGCATGGGAGGAGGCGGAGCTCTTCCCCAACGAGGTGTTCAAGTGGGCGGGCGACCGCGGCATCCTCGGCGCGCACTTCAGCGAGGAGTTCGGCGGCGGCGGCGGCGACTTCTGGATGAGCATCGTCAAGGCCGAGGAGCTCCCGCGGAACAACTCGGCGGGCGTCACCATGGGCCTCTTGGTTCAGTCGGACATGGCCACGCCGGTCATCCACGACATCGGCACGCGCGAGCAGAAGGAAGAGTTCCTGCGGCCTGCCATCGCCGGCGACCGCATCGCCGCCCTCGGCGTGAGCGAGCCCGGGGCCGGGTCGGACGTGGCCGGCCTGCGCACCACCGCGCGCCTGGTGGGCGACGAGTACATCATCAACGGCAGCAAGACCTACATCACCAACGGCACGCGGGCGAGCTTCGTCACGTGCATGGTGAAGACCAACCCCGAGGCGGGCGCGCGCGGCATCTCCATCATCCTCGTGCCCACCGACGTGGCGGGCTACAGCGTGAGCCGCAAGCTCAAGAAGGCGGGCAACTGGGCCAGCGACACGGCCGAGCTGTTCTTCGAAGACGTGCGCGTGCCCAAGCGCTACCTGCTGGGCCAAGAGGGCATGGGCTTCATCTACCTCATGCAGAACTTCCAGTCGGAGCGCCTGGTCGGCTGCGCCAGCGCCATCGCGGGCTCGAAGCTCGCGCTCGACCGCTCGGTGGCCTGGGGCCGCGAGCGGCAGGCGTTCGGCAAGCCGCTCATCAAGCGCGAGTTCTGGCAGCAGAAGTTCGTGGAGCTGTACACCAAGCTCGAGGCCGCCAAGGCGCTCACGTACAAGGCCGTTGACGCATACAACGACGAGAAGTACGTCAAGAAGACCATGCTCTCGATGGAGACCACCAAGCTCGTGTCCATGGCCAAGGCCTACGTCGGTGACGTGAACGGCGAGATCATGGACCAGTGCGTGCAGTTCCACGGTGGCATGGGCTACCTCGAAGATCTCTGGGTGGCGCGCGCCTGGCGCGACTCGCGCTTGCTCCGCATCGGCGGCGGCGCGACCGAGGTCATGCGCTACACCACCGCGAAGATCATGGGGCTCTGAGCCTGAGCGCGCCGGACGTCATCATCGTGGGCGGGGGCATCATGGGATGCACCGCCGCGCTGCGTCTGGCGCAAGCCGGGCTCTCGGTGTGCGTGCTGGAGCGCAGCGTGCCGGGAGCCGAGGCGTCCACCGCAGCGGCCGGCATCTTGGCGCCCTTGATGGAGGCCGAAGACGTGGGCCCCGCGCTGCGCCTGGGGCTGCGCTCGGCGGCGTTGTATGCGCAGCTGGCCAGTGAGTTGCGCGAGGGGCACGCGCTCGAGATCGGGCACCGGGTCACGGGGCTGCTGCGCCTGGCGCTCGCCCACGAGCACGACGGCGTGGCGGCGCTCGAAGAACACGCGGCGCGCCTGCTGGGTAGCGGCTTGCCGGCAACGCGCGGGGTGGCGCTCATCGATGGCGACGAGGCGCGCCGACGCGAGCCCGAGCTGTCGCAGGACGTGCAGGCCGCGCTCGAGCTGCCGGGGGAAGGGCAGGTGGACCCGCGCCTGCTGCTGCCCGCGCTGAGCATGGCCGCCGAACGCCTGGGCGTGCGCTTCGTGACCGACTGCGTGGTGCGCGAGGTGCTGACCGAGGGCGGCCGAGCGCGCGGCGTGCGGCTCGACGCGGAGGTCCTCCATAGCGAGCACGTGGTGGTGGCCGCAGGCTCGTGGACCAGCTTGGTGCCGGGCGTCCCGCTGCCCAGCGTGACCATCCTGCCGGTCAAGGGGCAGGTCATGCGCACCCACGCGCGGCCGCGTCTGCTGGAGCGCGTGGTGTTCGGTGCCGGCGGCTACCTGGTGCCGCGCGCCGCGGGCGATGTGCTGGTGGGCGCCACCACCGAGCGTGTGGGCTTCGTGCGCGGCGTCACGCTCGCGGGGTTGGCCGAGCTCATCACCATCGCCACGCGCATCGCGCCGCGCTTGGCGGGCTGCAACGTGTTGGACCACTGGGCCGGGTTCCGCCCGGGCACACCCGATGGGCTGCCCTTGGTGGGGCCCACTCCGGTCAGCAACTTGTGGCTGGCGAGCGGTCACTACCGCAACGGCATCCTCTTGGCGCCGGTCACCGCCGAGATCCTGTGTGCCCAGCTGCTGGGCCAGCCGCTGGGTGCGTTGGCCAGCGACGCACGCGCGCTCGACCCGCGGCGGTTTCCCCCAGGCGAAGCACGGAGCCAGGCATGAGCGACGAGAGCCACACGCGCAGCGGTCACGCTGCCTTCTTGGACATCGAGGCCGCCGTGGACGACGGTGCGCCGCGCTCGTTCTTCGTGGACGCGAACGGCATCCGCCACCACGTGCTCGAGTGGCTGCCGCCGGCGGGGGTCACGCCGCGCGGTGAGGCGGTGCTGCTGTGCCACGGCTTCCTCGACTTCGCGCACAGCTACGTGCTGGTGGCGGTGCCGCTCGCGGCGCTGGGCTACCGCGTGCTGGCCTTCGACTGGCGCGGACACGGGCAGAGCAGCTGGGTGGCTCCGAGCGGCTACTACCACTTCCCAGACTACGTGCAGGACCTCGAGCGCCTCTTGCCGCAGCTGGTGGCGGCCGACGAGCCCGTGCACCTGGTGGGCCACTCCATGGGCGCCACGGCCTGCGCCATGTTCGCGGGCGTGCGCAGTGAGCGGCTGCGCTCCGTGTCGCTTCTGGAGGGCCTCGGGCCGCCCAGCTCACCGCTCGAGAGCGCGCCGGACCGCTACAAGAGCTGGCTCACGTCGTGCGCGCGCGTGGAAGAGAAGCCCGAGACGCTGATCGCGGATCTCGACGACGCGTTGCGCCGCATGCGGGTGCAGAACAGCCAGCTGGGCGGCGCGTTCGGGCGCTTCCTGGCGGGCAAGGCCACGCAGCCGGCGGCGGAGGGGAAGCTCACGTGGCGCTTCGACCCGCGCCACCGGACCATGTCGCCGCTGCCCTTCAGGGCCGAGATGTTCTGTGCGTTCCTGGCACGCATCAAGGCGCCCACGCTGGTGCTGCTGGGCGAGAAGGGCTACCGCCTGGCCGACGAGGCCGCGCGCTTGGCGGTGATGCACGAGCCCACGGTGCGCGAGATCGCGGCCACGGGGCACATGCTGCACTGGTTCGCGCCGGAGGCCGTGCTCGAGTCGCTGACAGCGCACTTCGCGCGAGCCACTCAGGCTGCTCAGTCGTCCAGCTGACCGAGCGCGCTGCGCATCATGATCCGCAGGGCCGTGTAGGCGGCCAGCGTGCGGATCTGGTCGCGCTCGCCCGGGAAGAGGCGGTGGCGCGTGACCGTGGGCTGACCGTCCATGGCGATGCCGAACCAGACGGTGCCGATGGGCTTGTCCTCCGACCCGCCACCCGGGCCGGCGATGCCGGTGATGCTCACGGCCAGGCTGGCTCCCGAGATGCGGCGCGCGCCCTCGGCCATCTCGGCGGCGACCTCGGCGCTCACGGCGCCATGCGCGCGGATGACCTCGGGGTTGACGCCCAGCATGCGTGACTTGGCGGAGTTGGCGTAGGCCACGGCGGAGAGCAGCACGTAGTCGCTGCTGCCAGGAACGTTGGTGAGCATGGTGGCCGCCAGGCCTCCGGTGCACGACTCGGCCAGCGCCACGGTGAGGCCCTTGTCGCGCAGCGCGCGCCCCACGGCGTCGGAGAAGGTGTCGTCACGCTCGCCGAAGATGCAGTCGCCCAGGCGCTGCCGCACGGCGGAGGCGGCCTCGTTCGCGATGCGGACCGCGTCCCCCTCGGTGGCCGCGCGCGCGTGGATCTTGACCTCGATCTCCGGGAACGAGGCGCGGTAGCCCAGCGTGACGCCGAACTCTTCGGCGATGCCGCCGAGCAGGCCCGCCACGCGCGACTCGGTCTTGCCGAACGTGCGCAGGTGCACCTGGTGCGTGTTGCGCTCCGCCTGCGAGGCGATGGCCGGCACGATGGACTCGCGGAAGAGGTGCCGCATCTCGCGTGGCACGCCCGGCATGAAGTAGCAGGTGGCGTCGCCGAGAGGCAGCGCGAAGCCGGGCGCGGTGCCCACCGGGTTGGGGATGACGCTGGCGGTCTCCGGGCGGTCCGCTTGCTTCGCGTTCTCGTCCGGCATGACGCGCCCGAACGAGGCGTACTTCTTCTTGATGGCGTCCAGCACCACGGGGTCGCGCAGCAGTGGCTGGTTGGCCGCCTGCGCGGCCGCCGCTGCGGTGAGGTCGTCCGACGTGGGCCCGAGGCCGCCCGTCACGATGACCACCGAGGCCTTCGTGGCGAGGCGCCGCAGCGCGTCCACGATGAGCGGGATGTCGTCTTCCACGGTGGCGTGCTCGTGCACGTCGAACCCGAGCGTGATGAGCTGCTCGGCCAGCCAGGTGGCGTTGGTGTCGACGAGCTCGCCCCGGGTGAGCTCGGTACCGATGGACAGGATCGCGGCGGTCATTGGGGTCGCAGAGAGTGCCAGCCCGTCTTGGGTAGGGCAATAGCGGTGCTGGGCGGGGTCCGGGTGCCTCCTCCTGCTGTCTCCGGGTGGGATCACGGTGGCGTCGTCGATCGGAGGGGGACGGGCACCCTGGTCTGCGGGGCCGGTCGCGCTGGCGCTCCCTCGGGTGCCTCCCCCATTTCCGTGCGTCCTGCGGACGCTGAAATGGGGCCCCCCCCACCCCCGCTGCCCAGGGCGCCCGTCCCCCTCCTGCGGTGGCGTCTCGTGGGAGCACGCGGGTGGGCTCGACGGAGGAGGCACCGGGCCCTTTTTCGCCGTCGGGGCTCGACGGAGACGGGTGGCACCCGTCTAGCTCGGCGTGGGGTCAGCTGGGCTCGGGGTGCGGGTGTGCGTCCACCGGGGGCGTCCGCCTGGTCCGGTACGACGGGGCGCGGCGCTGCTACCGGCAGACCACTCCTGGGTACTGGTCCGTCGATTGCCTCCACGGTGTCCATCCAGGCGGAACCTGCACGCTGTGGCCTTCGATGTTGGACACCATCCGCAATCCAGGTGACGCCGCACGCTGATTTGGCCCGGTTCGCTCGTCCGCCTGGCAGTGGACCTGCGCGACCTGCGTTGCTGCACAACCGACGACGGCGCCGAAGAGCGCGATGAGAAAAGCCTGCCTCTTGTTCATTGTCTTCTCCTTGCTTGGACCCGGCATATTACACCACGCATCTTGCGCAGCCGAACCAGCGCGCCCGTGCCCGCCGCGACCCCTGCCCCGCCCCGGCGGATCGATCACGCGACCAAGCACACCCGGAGTGACCCGGGCCTTGTCGCCTGCCCACGCCGCGTGCTCTGATCAACCCATGGGCCTCCTCGGAAAGATCGTTCAGAACACCAAGTTCGTCGCCAAGGCCGTCCGCGCCGTCACGCGCGACCGCGTCTCTCCCCCGGCGCAAGCCCCGCTGCCGGTGGGCGAGGTGCGCGACTACACCGCCGCCGAGCTGACCGCGTACGACGGCAGCGACCCCACGCGGCCCGTGCTCCTCTCCATCGAGGGCCGCGTGTTCGATGTCACACCCGGCCGCAGCTTCTACGGGAAGGGCGGCCCCTACGAGATGTTCGCGGGCAAGGAGTGCGCCGTCGCCCTCGCCAAGATGAGCTTCGACGCCGCCGACGTGCACGGCGACACCAGCACCCTCGAAGCCGAAGAGCGCGAGAAGCTCAACGACTGGCGCGAGACCTTCGAAGGCAAGTACCGCGAGCTGGGCCGCCTGCTGCCGTAGGAGCTCAACCTCTCAAGCCGGCAGCGTGGGCGGCCGCACGCCGGCCATGTGCTGCACCAACCGCATCACCTGGCAGCTGTACCCGTACTCGTTGTCGTACCACACGTACAGCACGCAGCGGTTCTGGTCCGTGATGGTGGCCGTGGCGTCCACGATGCCCGCGTGGCGGTTGCCCACCAGGTCGCTCGAGACGATGTCCGGCGAGGTGAGGTAGTCGATCTGGTCCTGCAGGGGCGAGTCGATGGCCACCTTGCGCAGGTGGTCGTTGAGCGCGTCCTTCGTGATGGGCTGGCCCAGCGTGAGGTTCAGGATGGCCAGCGACACGTTGGGGGTGGGCACGCGGATGGCGTTGCCGGTGAGCTTGCCGGCCAGCTCGGGCAGGGCCTTGGCCACGGCCTTGGCGGCGCCCGTCTCGGTGATGACCAGGTTGAGCGGGGCCGCGCGCCCGCGCCGCGCCTTCTTGTGGAAGTTGTCGATCAGGTTCTGGTCGTTGGTGTACGAGTGCACCGTCTCCATGTGGCCCGACTGGATGCCGTACTGGTCGTTGATGACCTTGAGCACCGGCACGATGGCGTTGGTGGTGCAGCTGGCCGCCGACACGATGGAGGCGTCCGCCGCGAGCGTGCCGTCGTTCACGCCGAACACGATGTTGGGCACGTCGCCCTGGCCCGGCGCGGTGAGGATGACCTTGGCCGCGCCCTTGGCCTTCAAGTGGCGCCCGAGGCCGTCGCGGTCGCGCCAGATGCCCGTGTTGTCCACGATGATGGCGTCGCGGATGCCGTACTGCTCGTAGTCCACGTCTTCCGGGGCGTTCGAGTACAGCACGCGCACCATGTTGCCGTTGATGACCAGCGCGTTGTCCTCTTGGTCCACGCGGATGGTGCCGCTGAAGGGCCCGTGGATGGAGTCGCGGCGCAGCAGGCTGGCGCGGCGCTCGAGGTCGCCCTCCTTGCCCGGACGCACCACGATGGCGCGCAGGCGGAACTTGTCGCCGCCGCCGATCTTGTCGATGAGGATGCGCGCCATCAGGCGGCCGATGCGGCCGAAGCCGTAGAGCACCACGTCCTGGGGCTCGCGGCGCATGGGCTCGCGGCCCGTGTTCAGGCTGGCGAGCTGGCTGCGCACGTAGTCGGCGAAGCTGCCCTCCACCTGGTCACGCCCGAAGTTGCGGCGCAGCTTGCCCACGTCCACCTTGGCGGGCGCCAGGTCCATCGCGGTCATCGCCTCGATCGCGGTGAACGTGTCTTCGAGCGGGAGCTCGAGTCCGTCCAGGCGGCGCGCGGCGCGGTGGGCCTTGATGATCTCGAGCGGCGTGGCCTGCACCAGCGACACACCGTGGATCAACAGCACGATGCCGTGCCTGCGGTACAGCGCCCCCAGCAGCGGCAGCATCCGCTCGGCTAGGTCTTCGCGCTTCTGCCATTCGGCGAGGTAGGTCTCGGACTTGTCGGCCATCGCGCCGGAAGGTAGCCGAAAGCCTCGCTGACGCCAGTCGGACCGAGCGGGCTAGTGCGTTTCACGGCCGGCCCCCACGTGGGCTCTAGGGCCTTGGTGCCCGCTTCCGCGAGATCAAGGCGTCAGGCGGAGACAGGGTACGCGCGGGGCATGTGGAGGGCCTTGGCAATGGAACGCTGCGGAAGGTCTTGGATGGAACACACACGCCGATCGTCGCGACCCTATCTCCAGCCTGACAATGACCATTCTGGGGGACGCACGTTTCGGAGCGGTTTCAGTACCGCAACATCGTCGTCATCGCGCACGAGTTGCCCCGCGCGCGATGACCGGACGACCGCGTTCGCTCAGTAGCGGTAGCGCTCGGGCTTGAACGGGCCCTCGGGCGTGACGCCCAGGTAGTTCGCCTGCTCCACCGACAGGATGGTCAGCTTGGCGCCCAGCTGGCCGAGGTGCAGCGCCGCCACCTTCTCGTCCAGGTGCTTCGGCAGCACGTAGACCTCACCGCGCTCGTACTCGTCCTGGTCGTTCCACAGCGTGATCTGCGCCAGCACCTGGTTGGTGAAGCTGTTGCTCATCACGAAGCTGGGGTGACCGGTGCCGCAGCCCAGGTTCACCAGGCGGCCGCGCGCCAGCACGATGATCCGCTTGCCGTCCGGGAAGATGAAGTGGTCGACCTGCGGCTTGATCTCTTCTTCCTTCACGCCGTTCGCCGGGTTGGTCAGGTACGAGATCTCGATCTCCGAGTCGAAGTGCCCGATGTTGCAGAGAATCGCCTGGTTCTTCATGCGCTTCATGTGCTCGCCGGTGACGACGTGGAAGCAGCCCGTGGCGGTGACGACGATGTCGGCGATGGGCGCCACTTCGTCCATGGTCACGACCTGGTAGCCCTCCATGCACGCCTGCAGCGCGTTGATGGGGTCCACCTCGGTGATCATGACGCGCGCGCCCTGACGCGAGAGCGCCTGCGCGCAGCCCTTGCCCACGTCGCCGTAGCCGCAGACCACCGCGACCTTGCCGGCGATCATGACGTCGGTGGCGCGCTTGATGCCGTCCACCAGCGACTCACGGCAGCCGTAGAGGTTGTCGAACTTCGACTTGGTGACCGAATCGTTCACGTTGATGGCCGGGCAGAAGAGGCCGCCCGCCTTGCTCATCTCGTAGAGGCGATGGACGCCCGTGGTGGTCTCCTCGGAGATGCCCACGATCTTGTCCTCGCCCTCGAACCACGAGGGGTAGTGCTTGTGGATGATGGCCGTGAGGTCACCGCCGTCGTCGAGGATCATGTTGGGGCGCTTGCCGCCCTTGAAGGCCTCGAGCTGCTGGTAGATGCACCAGTCGTACTCTTCCTCGGTCTCGCCCTTCCAGGCGAAGACGGGCACGCCCGTGGCGGCGATGGCGGCCGCGGCGTGGTCCTGCGTGGAGAAGATGTTGCAGCTGGTCCAGGTGACCTCGGCGCCGAGCGCGGTGAGCGTCTCGATCAGCACGGCGGTCTGGATGGTCATGTGCAGGCAGCCCGCGATGCGCGCGCCCTTGAGCGGCTGCTTCTCGCCGAACTCGCGGCGGAGGGCCATGAGGCCGGGCATCTCGTGCTCGGCGATCTTGATCTCGCGACGGCCCCAATCGGCCAGCGACATATCGGCAACTTTGTACTTCAGCTGTTCGGTCATGAGCTCTTCTTCTCTCTGTTTCTCGGTGAGGCTTCTCGGGGGAAGTCGGGAAGGGGGGACACGGGGCGGCGCGCCACGAGCACCTGCCAGTCGAGGTGCGCGTCGGGGCCGTTCCCGCAACGGACATGGGGGATGCGATGGATGCTGGGGTCCGTGAGCTGCGCGCGCGTGGCCAGCTGGCGCAGCTCCTCGGGCGTGAAGCCCAGCCACAGGTCGGCCTGCTGCTCGCGCAGGGCCTCGTCCTCGTGGGCCAGGTAGTCCAGCACCACCAGCGCGCCACCCGGGGCCAGCAGCTCGGCCAGTCGCCGCACGGCTTCTTGCGGACGTGGGGCGTGGTGCAGCACGCGCGCGGCGAACACCACGTCGGCGCCACCCAGCGAGGCCACGTGCGCGGCGACCTCGGCGGCGTCGTAGGCGGTGTGCAGCAGGTCCACGTTCCGGTAGCCACGGCGCGCCAGGCGGGCCCTTGCCTGCGCCACGCGGGCGTCCGAGCGATCCACGGCCACCACGTGGTCGAACACGGGCGCCAGCACGTCCAGCAGGCTGCCGTCGCCGGTGCCCGCGTCCACGGCCACGCGCCGCTGCGCGATCAGGGGCGCCAGCGCCGACAGATAGGCAGGCAGCTCGGGCGGCAGGTCGGGCGTGCTGGCCTCCACCGGCTGGGCGAAGAACTCGCGGGCTTCGTCGTCGCGTGCGGCCACGATCTCGGCCACCCGCGCGAGGCTGCCGTCGGCCGTGCAGAGCCGCATGCCCGCACGCAGGGCGTCGTGCACCACGGCGTCGTCGGTCTGCCCGAGGGCCAGCGCCACCAGCGCGCGGGTTCCCTGCTTGCGCACGGCCAAGAGGCCGCCTTCCTTGAGCGCCTTCACCCGCCGCGACACGTTGGGCTGCGACTCGCCCAGCAGCTCGGCCAGCTCGCCCACGGTCAGCTCTTCGCTGCTGGCCAGCGCCAGGAGCCGCAGCCGCTCGGGCTCACCCAGGAGCTTGTAGAGCTCCCAGCGAGGCGTGCTGGACCCACTGAGCGAGTCCGGGCTGGCGACGGGGTCCGGCATGAGCCCCCTCTATATGCGAACATTCGTATATCTGCAAATAGCCTCGCCCAGGGCTTGCCCTCAGCCCTGCTGGATGCGCTTCTTCGAAGCCGCCCAGCCGCAGATGGGGCAGCCGGCCATGTCGTGCCGCTGCGCCGGGCAGTGCTCGCGCCCGAAGAAGATGATCTGCAGGTGCGCCCGGTTCCACGTGTCCTCGGGGAACAGCGCCTTCAGGTCCCGCTCGGTGGTCTCCACGTTCTTGCCGCTGCTCAGCCCCCAGCGCTCGGCCAGCCGGTGAATGTGGGTGTCCACCGGGAAGGCCGGCACCCCGAAGGCCTGCGCCATGACCACCGACGCGGTCTTGTGCCCCACGCCGGGCAGGGCCTCGAGGGCCTCGAAGCTGGCTGGCACCACGCCCGCGTGCCGCGAGACCAGCAGCTCGGAGAGAGCCTGGATGTTGCGGGCCTTGGTGGGCGCGAGGCCCACCTGCCGAATGTGCTCGAGGATGGTCTCGACGGGCAGCGCGGCCATGGCCTCCGGGGTGTTGGCGGCCGCGAAGAGCGCCGGGGTCACCTGATTGACCTTCTTGTCGGTGGTCTGGGCGCTGAGCAGCACCGCCACAAGCAGGGTGAAGGGGCTCTCGTGGTCCAGCGGGATGGGCTGGGTGGGGTAGAGCTCGTCCAGCTGGGCCAGGATGCGCGCGGCTTTCTCCTTTCGCGTCATGGGGTTGGTCGTAGCACAGGGGGCGCGCCGTTTGGCGCTTCCTTTGCCTTTGAATCCGCGTTCGTGGACAATCGAGATCGCATGTCGCACGTGATTGGAATTGACCTCGGAACCACCAACAGCTGCGTCGCGATCGTCGAGAGCGGCTCCCCCACCGTCATCGCGAACAAGCAGGGCTACAAGACCACCCCGTCCATCGTGGCCATCACCGAGTCTGGCGAGCGTCTGGTGGGCCAGGTCGCTGCCCGTCAGGCCATCACGAACCCGCTCGACACCGCCTATGCGACCAAGCGCCTGATCGGGCGCGACTTCGACAGCGAGGAGGTGCGTCAGAGCCCAGTCCAACGTGTCCTACCGCATCGTGGGTGGGCGGGCCGGTGACGTGCGCGTGGTGCTGCGTGGCAAGGAGTTCAGCATCCCCGAGATCGCGGCCATCATCCTGCAAGAGATGCGCATCGTGGCCGAGGACTACCTGGGCGACACGGTGGACCAGGCGGTGGTCACGGTGCCCGCCTACTTCAGCGACAGCCAGCGCCAGGCCGTGCGCGACGCGGGGCTCATCGCGGGCCTCGACGTGCTGCGCATCATCAACGAGCCCACGGCCGCGGCCATCGCCTACGGCTTCCACCGCGGCGAGGACAAGACCATCGCGGTCTACGACCTGGGCGGCGGCACCTTCGACGTGTCCATCGTGCGGGTCACGCGCGACGGCAACTTCCGCGTCATCGCCACCACCGGCGACTCGTTCCTGGGCGGCGAGGACTTCGACGAGCGCATCATGGAGTGGCTGCTCGAGGCGTTCGAGGCCGAGCACCACATCTCGCTGCGCGAGTCCCCCGTGGCCATGCAGCGCCTGAAGCAGGCAGCGCAGAAGGCCAAGTGCGACCTGTCGGCCGAGCTGCAGACGGAGATTCAGCTGCCGTTCATCGTGACCGACGGCCCCAGTGGCCCGCTGAACATGCACTACCGCATGTCGCGCGAGCAGCTGGAAGGCCTGACCATCGATCTCATCGAGCGCACCATCGAGATCTGCGCGCACGCCATGACGCACGCCAAGCTGGGCAGCAAGGGCGTGGACGAGGTGGTGCTGGTGGGTGGCCAGACGCGCATGCCTGCCGTGGCGCGTGCGGTCAGCGCGCACTTCGGCAAGGCGCCCTCGAAGAGCATCCACCCCGACGAGTGCGTGGCCGTGGGGGCCGCCATCCAGGGCGCCGCCATGCTGCGCCAGATCGAGAACGTGAACCTCGAGGACGTGACGGCACACTCGCTGGGCATCGCCACCGCGGGAGACATGTTCGACGCCATCATCGCCGCCAACACGCGCGTGCCCTGCCGCGTGCCGAGCCTCTTCACCACCAGCCGCGACAACCAGGACCGCCTCAAGATCGTGGTGCTGGAGGGCGAGTCGAAGCGCGCCAGCGAAAACCAGCGCCTGCAGGAATTCGCGCTGGCCGGGCTGCGCAGCGCGCCCGCCGGGAGCGTGGAGGTGGAGGTGGCCTTCACCATCGACGAGGACGGCATCTTCAGCGCGGCCGCCAAGGACCTCGAGACGGGCCAAGAGACGCGCATCGAGATCACGGGCGACAGCGGCCTGAGCCCGCAGGAGCTGCAAGCGCTGAGCGACGAGCACGCCGAGTACCTGGAGGCGCGCCGTGGCGAGGAGCTGCTGGAGGGCTTGCGGCAGAGCGCCGAGACGCTGCTGGCCGGCCTCGAGCGCTCGCTGGAGCGCCTGGGCACGCTGGTGAAGAAGAGCCCCGACGCGCAGGAAGCGGAGGCCAATGCCCGCGAGGTCGTGGGCCGCGCGCGCACGCACCTGGCCCGTGCGTCGCGGGGTGAGCTGGCCGAGCACCTGGTGCTGCTCGAGGACGCGGCGCGCCAGGTCGAACCCTACGCTCGTTGAGGACGCCCCATGGCTGACCGCTTCTTCTGGTGTCCGGTCTGTGAAGAGCCCCACGACGCAGAGGGCGATCTGCCAGCCTCTTGTCCACTCGGGGACGCGCAGTCCAGCCGCTCCGACTCGCACGACACCATCTCGGACGCGATGGCGCCCACGCGCAGAGAGGTGCTGCAGACCGGCACGCTCATCGACGACCGCTACGTGGTGGAGGGGCGCGTGGGCGAGGGCGGCATGGGCATGGTCTACCAGGTGCGCGACCTGCGCGTGGGCCGTGTCATCGCGCTCAAGACCGTGAACGGCGCGTTCGACCGCGAGTCCCGCGCGGCCAAGCGCTTCTTGCGCGAGGCGCAGGTCATGGCGGCGCTGAACCACCCGGGCGTGGTGCGCGTGTTCGACTTCGGCGTCATCGACGCTCAGGCGGCCTACCTCGCCATGGAGCTGCTCACCGGGCAGACGCTCGGCGCGCGCCTCGACCAGGCTGGCCGGCTGAGCACGGACGAGAGCTGCAGCCTTGCCTGCCAGGTGCTGGCCACGCTGAGCGTCATCCACCACTCGGGCTTCGTGCACCGTGACATCAAGCCCGCCAACGTGTTCCTGGCAGACATGGGCGCGGGCCGCTTGGTGAAGCTGCTGGACTTCGGCCTCAGCCGGGAGACGCGGCAGAGCGCGGTGCGCCTCACCAACCCCGGCACGGTGCTGGGCACGCCGCACTACATGTCGCCGGCGCTCATCCGGGAGCCGAGCCGTCTTCCCGCTCGGACGTCTTCTCGGTGGCGCTGCTGCTCTTCGAGATGCTCACGGGGGACCTGCCCATCGCGTTCGGCGACGAGCCCCTGATCCGCACCTTCAACAAGATCCTACACGCGCCGCGGCGTCACCCGCACGAGCTGAACCCGGACGTGCCCGCAGACCTCGCTGCGCTGCTGGTGCAGGCGCTCGAGGGAGACGGTCACTTCGAGCACGCCTTCGATCTCTTGATGGCCATCGACGCCACGCAGGCCGGCGCCTACATGGGCTCCGAGCTGTCACGCTTACTGCCTCCGGCCGCGCCCGAGCGCCGCGCATGAAGGAGATCTTCCGCGAGGTCTGGTGGTCCTACCGCATGCACGACGGGCGACTGCTGGCGGGCGCCGTGGCCTTCTACGTGATCATGGCGGCCACCCCCTTCGGCGTCATCGCGCTCTACGTGGCCAGCTTGGTGCTGGGCCAGGAGGAGGCGCGTCAGGTGCTGATGGAGCGCCTCGAGGTGGCCATGGGGCCCGAGGTGGCCGAGTACGTGAACGTGTCGCTGACCAACGCGCTCGCCCCGCAGCACGGCGCCTTCGCCACGGCCGTGAGTGTGAGCTTCATCTTCTACGTGACCACCCGCCTGTTCAGCATGCTGCGCGCCTCGCTGAACCACCTCTGGGGTGTTCGCCCGCTGATCCCGCCGGGCTTCACGGGGCGCGGCCGCGCGGTCTTGCGCAGGCGGCTGCTGGCGTTCGCCATGGTGTTCGTGACGGCGGCGGTGTTCACCGCGTTCGGCGTGCTGCGCGCGGTCATGACGGTGGCGTCCCGCTGGATGGAGCTGCCGCTCGTGTTGCGCGTGGGCGAGTACCTGGGCTCCATCGGGCTGCTCACGCTGGTGATGATGCTGGTCTTCCGCTGGCTCCCGGACGCGCTCGTAGCCTGGCGCGATGCGTTCGTGGGAGGCCTCGTGACCGCTTGCTTGGCGAGTCTCGGTGGGCTCGCCATCGGCACCTACCTAGCCAGCGCGGGCGTCTCGTCGTCCTACGGCGCGGCGGGTGCGCTCGTGGTCCTGACCATGTGGATCTACTACACGTGCCAGATCTTCTTCGTGGGCGCGGAGTTCACGGGGGCGTGGGCCAAGCATCGCGGACAGGGCATCAAGCCGCTCCCGTATGCGGCGCGCGTGGTGGCCACCGAGCGGCACACCATCGCCGAAGACATGGTGGAGTAGCCCCTCGGGCCGCGGGCTACCAGCCCGGGTTCTCGAGCAGGTAGGCCGACTCGTCTGGGGTGCTGGTGCGCCCCAGGATGGCGTTGCGGTGCGGGAAGCGCGAGAAGCGCAGCACCACGTCGCGGTGGTCCTTGGCGAACTGCACCGCGGGGGCAACGGCCTTGCGGGTGGGCTCCGGGGTGCGCGTGACCAGCGCCTCGAACTCCAACACGGAGCGCTCCTGGAGCGCCACGTCTTCGGCGTGCATGAGCGGCATGAGCGCGAAGTACTGGTACAC
This sequence comes from Sandaracinaceae bacterium, assembly GCA_016706685.1. Classification (NCBI taxonomy): domain Bacteria; kingdom Pseudomonadati; phylum Myxococcota; order Polyangiales; family Sandaracinaceae; species Sandaracinaceae bacterium. The sequence continues at coordinate 82,989 of JADJJE010000015.1, forward strand.
GGCGGGCAGCTCCAGCAGGCCGTGTTCCAGCAGCGCGAGGGTGGCCTCTACGGCGAAGTCGTCACCCGCGTACATGCTCATGCTGTTGCGGAAGATGTTTCGGGCGAACTGGTCCAAGAGGATGATGCGCGCCAGCGTCCCCTGAGCGCTCTCGTCCCACTCGCGCAGCGCGCCGGCCTGGGCCTGCTTCACGAACGGCCCGAAGTGCACCCGCAGGTACTCGTCGAACTCGGGCGACTTGGTCCACCAGCGGGCCATCTTGGCGTTGCTCGGGAGTCCGTTGGCGTCCAGCTGGCCAAACCACTCGTCGAGGATCGGGAAGGGCGTCATCGGCCGGAGCCTACCACCGCTCCCCCCCGTTGATGAACCCTCTACTTGGCGACTTCACGCTATCTTGAGGCGTGCGCTTCCCGCCCCTCCCACTCCTCACGTTCTTCCTGTTCTGCCTGGCCGCCTGTGGAGGGCCGGCGGCCACCAGCGTACATCCCACAGGGCCCGGTGACCCCACGCAGGTGGACGAACTCGCGCAGGCCACCCCGCTCACGCCCGGCGTGCATCGCGGCGCGCTCGCCAGTGGCCACCCCGCGCTGGCCCAGGGTCAGCGCTTCGCGCTCTACCGCTTGGAGCTCAGCCCTGCGCGGCGGGTGCAGATTCGCATGCGCTCGGCGCAGGTGGACCCGCTGCTCGAGCTCACCGGCCCGGGCGGCTTCCGCGCCGCCAACGACGACGCGTTCCCCGGGACGCTCGACGCCATCCTCGAGCTGGTGCCCGAGGTGGCCGGCACGTACCTGCTGCGCGTTTCCACCGCGGTGGCAGGGCAGCTGGGGGCCTTCGAGCTCGACGTCCGCGAGGAAGAGCCTGTCGGGCGAGGGGATGCCCTCGCGCTCGGCGTGGCGCAGGACGGCAGCCTCGGGGCGCCCAACGTGCCCGGGATGCCGGGCCGCTGGCTCCACTTCCACGCGGACGCGGGCACCATATTCCACGTGCGCGTGACGTCCACGGCGTTCGACACCGTGGCCACGGTCATCGCCCCCGACGGCCAGCGCTGGACGAACGACGACGCGAACGACCTCGGTCCCGACGGCACCGAGCGTGGGCTCGACAGCACGGTCACGTTCGCCGCGCCGCGCGATGGCGTCTACCAGCTGGTGGTCACGGCCTTCGGCGGGCAGGGCATGGGGCCGTTTCGCGTGCGCAGCCGCCTGCGGCCTCCGCCGCGTCTGGGCGCCGATGGCAGCCGCCCCGATGGCCTCGCGGGGCCCGAGGGGGGCGGCCGGGTGCTGGGCTTGTTCGCGGGCATCACCGAGTACGGGGCGCGCGGAAACCTGTACGGCTGCGCCGACGACGCGCGCCTCTTGGCAGAGGCCTTCATGGGCAGCCACCTGCAACAGAAGTCCGACCACGTGCTGCTGACCGACGCGCAGGTCACGCGCGACGCCTTCCTCGGTGGCGCGCGCACGCTGGTGGCGCAGGCTCGCCCCGAGGACGTGGTGGTCATCTTCTACTCGGGCCACGGCGGGCAGGTGGCGCGCACCCCCACGTCACTCGGCGAGCTGGATGCCTTCGACGAGACGCTGATCCTGAGCGACGGAGCCGTGCGCGACGACGAGCTGTCCGAGGCGCTCGCGGGTCTTCGGGCGGGCACGCTCATCGTGGCCCTCGACAGCTGCAACAGCGGCGGCTTCGCGCGGGACCTGATCGACCGCCCCGGCCGCATGGGGCTCTTCTCGTCGGACGAGGACGTGCTCAGCGACACCGCCGAGCCCCGCCAGGCCGGCGGCTACCTGAGCTGGTACCTGCGGCGTGGCGTGCTGGGCGAGGCCGACGCCCGCCCGAGCGACGGCGTGCTCATGGCCGGCGAGCTGAGCGACTACCTGTACGACGGCTTCGTGCGGGACCACACGCTGATGAACCCCGAGGGCAGCTCGGACCCCGCGCAGCGCCTGATCGTAGAGCGCGGCAGCCTGGCCTGGGGCCACGTGCTGTGGGCCTATCCCCGCAGCGCGACAGGCCAGCGCATCCGCCTGCCGGACCTGGCGCTCACCAGCCTGCCGCCGCGCTGAAGAAGCGCTCCGTTGTGTCAGCCGTGTGCTGCCGGTCCGTCGCTCACGGGACCACGCAGGTCAGGTCGGCCGGGCAGTCCGTGTCGCAGGTGCCGCAGTCCAGGCGGTCGAGGCCGGCGTTGAGGCCCGTCTCGAGGGCCGGCTCGAGCCCGCCCAGCAAGCCGCTCACCTGGCCCGCGATCACGCTGTTCACCAGGCCGCAGATGATGCTGTTGAAGCCCGTGCCCGACAGCCGGATGCTCAGCATGGAGAGGTCCACATCGGCTTCGGTACTGACGTCGCGGTCGGTGCCGCACATCAGCTCTTCGGCCAGCATCAGGTCGGCGCTGAGCGGCAGGCCGCTGCCCACGCCGAAGGTCACGCTGCAGCTCAGCGGGATGGTGCCCCCGCCGCCGATGGGGCTCGGGACGTTGCCCGTGAACGGCACCGACCCGCCGATGCGCGTGATGCGCCCTTGCACGCGCAGCACGTTGGGCGCGGGCTCGCTCGAGGGCAGCCCCATGCTCTCGAACGTGATCAGGCAGCCGTCGCGCGTGTCCGAGGGGCTACAGCGCATCCCCTGACACAGCGACACGTTGCCGATGGTGGGGTTGTTGATGGCGAAGCCCGGGATGCAGAAGGTCTGCTCGATGGTGAGCAGGTCTGTGGCCAGGTCGCCAGCGCACTCTGCGCCCTCGAAGCGCTCGCACGTGGCCAGCGGGTTGAAGTTCACGCACTGCTCGTCCGCGCACGAGTCGGTGGTGCAGTCGCTGTCGTCGTCGCACTCCTCGTCCGTGCTGCACTCGGGGGGCGGCGGGCCCGCGTCCACGCCCACGTCCGGCGGGGTGCCCGAGTCCACGCTGCCGTCGGGCCGCGTGCCCATGTCGGCCATGCCCGCATCGATGAGGATGTCGCCGTCTTCTCGAACGTCCGCGTCTCCTGGGATCACGTCGCCGTCGAAGAGGACGGCGCCGTCCGGGAGGACCACGTCACCGTCGCGGGCTTCGAGGCGATGTGATTCCGCGCAACCGGAGACGGCGAGCAAGCAAGAGAGGGACGCAGAGGCCAATAGTCGCATCACGCGAGGATCCCGGCCCGCGGGCGGCCGGTCAAGTCCGCTGCGGGCCGGGCGGCGCCGGGCTCAGCTGAAGAAGCGGCGCAGCTTGGTGCCGAACACGTACTTCAGCGTGTACTCGAGGTTGCGCAGGGTCTTGTCCGTGAAGGGGTACCAGTGGTCCTCTTTGTCGAGGCCCCAGCGGTCGATGACGATGGGCAGCTCGTGGCTGTAGCTGCGCAGCGCGCCCGTGCCGTTCACGGAGCCGAGGCCGCTCTTCTTGAGGCCGCCGAAGGGCGCCTCGGGCACGCCGTAGGCCAGCGTGGCGTCGTTGATGCACACGGAGCCCGCCTCGATCTGCTTCGCGATGCGGATGCCCTTCTCCACGTCCTTGGTCCACACGCTGGCGCTCAGGCCGTACTCGCTGTCGTTGGCCAGGCGGATGGCCTCGGCCTCGCTGCCCACGCGCTGGATGGCGACGATGGGGCCGAAGGTCTCCTCGCGCATGATCTCCATGTCGTGCGTGACGTTGGTGAGCATGGTGGGCTTGTAGAACACGCCGTGCGTGCGATCGACCTCGCCGCCGATGTCGATGGTGGCGCCGCGCTTGCGGGCGTCCTCCACGTGGTGGCGGATGATGTCCAGCTGCTTGTCCCAGAACACCGCGCCCACGTCCACGTCTTCGCCGGGGCCGTAGCGCAGCGCCTTGACCTGCTCGCGCACCATGCGCTCGAACTCGTCGGCGATCTCCTCCACCACGTAGACGCGCTCGACGCCCATGCACACCTGTCCGGTGTTGAGCATGGAGTTGAACACCGCGCCGCGCGCCGCGCGCTCCACGTTGGCGTCCGCGCACACGATCATGGCGTCCTTGCCGCCCAGCTCCAGCGTGCACGGCATGAGCTGCTCGGCGCAGGCGATGCCGATCTTGGTGCCGGTGCGCACGCTGCCGGTGAACGAGATCTTGTCCACGCCGCCGCGCACGAGCGCCGCGCCCGTCTCACCGTCGCCGTAGAGCACCTGCACCACGTCCTTCGGGACGCCTGCTTCGTGGAAGCACTTGATGGCCCACGCGCTCGACTCGGGCGTGACCTCGGAGGGCTTCAGCAGCACGGCGTTGCCGGCCAGGAGTGCCTGCGCCGTGGGGTTGGTGGCCAGGCTGAACGGGCCGTTCCAGGGGGTGATCACGCCCACCACGCCGAGCGGGCGGTACACGATCTCGAGGCGCTTGAGCGGGCGCAGGTAGCCGTGGAGCTTGCGCTTGTGGTCCGCCAGATCCTTCGGCGCCTTCATGCTCCAGTAGTTCACGAAGTCGCAGGCGGGGAGGATCTCCATGAACACGCACTCGGCGCGCGTCTTGCCGGTCTCGGCGCGCAGCGTGGCGATGATGTCTTCCTGGTGCGCGAGGAACGCGTCGATGGCGCGGTTCACGATGGCGGCGCGCTCTTCCACCGTGCGGGCGCCCCAGGCCTTTTGAGCGATGCGCGCGCGACGAATGGCGTCGGCCACGTCTTCGGCGGTCGCGACCGTGATCTCGCCGATGGGGGTCTCCCCGAGGGGGCTGCGCAGTCCGAGACGGCGGCGTCCATCCGATCCGGGGGCAAGCGCTTCAACGATGGCCATGCTTCGCTCCTACGCCGATCAACGCGGCGATGTGTACTTCGTACACCTTCTAGCCGATTGGCGCCTGAGTGCAACACCTTGACGCACGCAAGGGCCCCTCACCGAATGAGGGTATGGTGGGCACGAGGCCACGCTGGTACGTTGGCGTTCGGGGGTAGCTCATGGAAACCAACAACGACACGATGACGACCGGCGTTCACGCGCGGACACCGAGGCTGCTGCTCGTGGACGACGAGCCGATGCTGCAGTTCACGCTGCGGCTCATGCTGGAAGAGTTCTTCGAGGTGGTGGTGGCCGACTCGGGGGACCAAGCGCGACTGGCCATCGAAGCCGCGCCACGCTTCGACGTGGTGCTGTCGGACCTGCAGATGCCGGGGGGCTCTGGTCAGGACCTGTACATCTGGGCCGTCCAGGCCCACCCGGAGCTGGCGGGGCGCTTCGTCTTCATGACGGGCGGCGCGTGCTCCGACTCCGCGCGGGCGTTCCTCGCGCGGCGCGACGTCATCAGCGTGGAGAAGCCTTTCGAATTCGACGCCCTGATGGCGGTCGTCGCGCGGGCCACGCGCGGCGGCAGTGGGCTGGCCGCGTCCGCGTAGCTCGCCAGCCCAGCCCACACGCCGCTCGGCGTGCGCGCGGCGTTCCAGCAAATCTGATATCACCGCGCTGATGCGCTCACCTCGCAGCATGCGCGAGCCGCGGTGGCTGTGCTCCATGCTTCTCGCTGGTGCGCTGCTGGCCGTGCTCGGCTGCGAGCCTGCGGCGTCTGCTCCGGACCCGTGGCCGCTCGCGGAAGACGCGTTCGCGCGCAACGACCCGCGCGCCTTCGAGCTGTGGGCCGAGCTGCCCACGGACCACCCTGCGAGCGGGAGTGTGCGCCAGCGCCTGGCCACGGCCGACACACACTATCAGGAGGGCATCCGACGCCTCGCGGCCGAGGACGACGAGGGCGCATACCGCGAGATCCGTCGCGGCCTCGACCACGGGCCCATGGACCCCGGGTACTACCCGATCATCGCGCGGCTCTACGTGGCGCGCGGCAACGACGCGGAGGCGGCGCGGCTGTTCGAGCGCTACCTTCTGGCGCGCCCTTCCGCCAGCGACGCGAATGATGTGCGGGACGAGCTGCGCTCGCTGTCGCCCGGGGCCAGCATCCTGACGGACACACCGCCCGAGCCTGCGCCCCTGCCGGTGCAGCCCGTGGCCACGAGCGTGCCGCTGGCCGCCTGGGTGGCGCTCGGTGTTGTGTCGGGCTTGCTGCTCGCGCTGAGCGGAGCGTGGCTGCTGGGCTGGTTCCGGCGGCGCGGGGTGTCACTAGCGCGCCTGGTGCGCGAGCAGCCTGAGCTGCACCCGGCCATCGCCTACCTGGTGGGATCGCTGCGGCACGAGCTGCTGAAGCACCGCGTGGGGGCCGCGCGCGAGGTGCTCAACCTGTTGGGCGCGGGCGAGAGCTCGCCGGCGCAGCACGCGTTCCTCGAGGCGCGTCTGTTGGGCACGGTGGGCAGCCTGCCGCTCGACCAGGCCTTCGACGCCTACCTGCGGGCCTTCGAGCGGGCGCTCGGGGGGCGCTTCGACGTGCGCAGCGACCGCGCGTTCCGGCGCGCGCGGGAGGCCATCCAGGCCATCGTGAAGCTCACGCCCAAGCTGGCGGCGCGGCACGCGCCTCGGCACGTGCGCCGGCTGCGTGCGGCTCACGCCGCCCTCGACGCCTTCGATGCGTCGCTGAAAGAGCTGGTGGACGGGCTCATTCGCACGGACGTGGACCTCGCGCTGCTCGAGCAGGTGGTGAGCGAGGTGCGCCAAGAGTACGCCCCGAGCGCGGTCGAGCTGGACTCGCTCACGGTGGACGCGGGTGAGGCCGCGGCGATCGAGGTGTTCCGCGTGGACCTGGTGCTGGTGCTGAAGAACATCCTGCGGAACGCGGTGCTGGCGGTGGGCCGGGCGCCTGCCCCGCGCAGCGTGCGGCTGAGCGTGCGCGTGGCCATGGAGATGACGGGGGAGGAGACCGTGCACATCGCCATCAGCGACACCAGCGACGCGCCGCTCACGCTCGAGATGATCCGCGACCGCGAGTTCGGCCGTGGCCTCGGGCTGGTGAGCGCGGCGGTGGACCGCTACGGCGGCGCCATCTCCATCGAGCCCGGCCCTATGGGCTTCGTGAAGTCGGTGGTGGTGTCTTTTCCGTGTGCCTACAACGCGTAGCCGCGCAGCCGGCGCGCGTGGCACTCTAGCGGCCGATGACCGCTGGCCTGCGCCGCTTGCTGATCGTGGAAGACGGCCACGAGTACGAAGAGTTCGTGCGGCTGTTCCTGGGCACGCGCTTCCAGGTGGCCGTGGCGCACGACGCGGCGGAGGCGGTGCGCGTGGCGGTCGAGTTCTCACCGGAGGCGCTGCTGCTGGACCTGCGCTTCGAGCGCACGCCCGCCGCGGCCCTCGAAGGAGACGCCGACGACCTGGCCACGCGCCGCTTCGGGGGAGACCGGGCGCGCGCGCTGCGGCACCTGCAGGACCAGCAAGGCACCGTGGTGCTCGCCCACCTGCGCGAGCGCGGCTGCCACGCGCCTGCGCTGTTCATCCACGACTTCCCGGCGCGCCGGCTCGACAACCTGCGGCAGCTCTACGGCGACGTGCACGCCATCCCGTCGTTCGACGCGAGCGCCATCGCCAAGGTGCTGGGCGCATGAGCCCCGGCGAGCTCGCCCGCTACGCGGAGCTGGCCCTCGCGCTGGCCCACGACGTGGGCAAGTACATCACGCGCGCGGCACGCAACCTGCCCCCGGGCGAGGTGCCCGCCGTGCTGGTGGACATGCTGGTGGCGGACCTCTACCTCACCGACGGGAAGCGCAACGCGCTCGCGGTGTACCACGCGCTGGCCGAGGCCTCGGGGGTGGGCGAGCCCACGCTGCCGGATGCCATTCGCGAGGGCCTCGAGGCGCTGATGGCGCTCGAGGCGGGCGTGCGCGCGCACGACCCCGAGGCCGTGGAGCAGGCGCGCGTGACGGCCCTGCGCGTGGACGAGGCCTGCCGTGCGTTCGTGCGCGCGCAGGGCAGGAGCGGCGCGTGAGCACGGCGCCACGACGGCTGCCCAAGGTGCTGCTGGTGGACGACGGCGAGCGCTACGCGGAGCTGGCCCACGCGCTCTTGCGTGACTACGAGTACGCCACCCGCTGCGAGCTGCCGGGGCCCTGCTGGACGTGCCCGCGGCGCCCGGGCTGTGCGCTCACGCACGCGCACGACTGGGGCGAGACCGAGCAGGCGCTGGCGCGGCACCCGGACCTGGACGTGGTGCTGTTGGACATGCACTTCGAGCTGCCCGAGGAGCGCTTGGTGCCGGCGCCACAGGAGGACACGGCGCCGAGCCTCGCCCGCCGGCGTGCGCTGCAGGGGCTGGCCATCTTGGGGCGCATCCGCGCGCTGCGGCCCGCGCTGCCGGTGGTGCTCATGACGTCCACCGAGGAGCTGCGTCTGCGCGGCGCCGACGCGGCCGCCGACGAGTACGTCACCCTGGCCGGCGCCGATGGCTTCGACGCGCGCGCACTGGGCCTGTTGGTGGAGCGCGTGGTGGCGCGGCAGGCGGCGCCCACCTTCGGCTCGGCCTACGAGTTCGGCAGCTCGCCCAGCATGGCGCGCTTGCGGCGCGACGCGCTCACGCTGGCGCGCACGTCGCTGCCCATCTTGATCACGGGGGAGCCCGGCACGGGCAAGAGCGCGCTGGCCGAGCAGGTGATCCACGCGAGCAGCGGGCGCCGAGGGCCCTTCGTGACGGTGGACGTGAGCGCGCTGCCCGAGAGCCTGGTGGGCGCCGAGCTGTTCGGCAGCGCCCGCGGCGCGTTCAGCGGGGCGGTGGACCGCGCGGGGCGCTTCGAGGCCGCGCAGGGGGGCACGCTGCTGCTGGACGAGGTGGGCAACCTCTCGCTCGAGACACAGCGCATGCTGCTGATGGTGCTGCAGGAGCGGCGCGTGACGCGGCTGGGCGAGCACCAGGCCCGCCCGGTGGACGTGAAGCTGCTGGCGGCCACCAACGCCGACCTGCGCGAGGCGGTGCGCAGCGGGCGCTTCCGGGCCGACCTGTATGCGCGCCTGAACCCGGCGGCGGGCCTGACGCTGCCGCCGCTGCGCGAGCGCCGCGAGGACCTGCCGGCGCTCATCACGCGCACCGTCACCGAGACGTTCGCGAGCGGGCCCGACGCGGGGCTGCTGGCGGACTACCTGCGCAGCGCCGGGCTGCCGGCTGGGCTGCAGGCGCGCGCGGGGCTGCCGAGCGGCGCGGGGAAGGGCAAGCGCGGGGCCACGTCCGCTTCGGCGGCGCTCACCTTCGCGTTCAGCGAGAGCGCGCTCGCGGCGCTTCAGCGCCACCCGTTCCCGGGCAACGTGCGCGAGCTGCGGCTGCTGGTGGCCAACGCCTGTTTGCTGTCGCTGTCGGATGCACTGACGGCCGCCGAGGCGGGCCGTGCGTCTGCTGGGGAGGCGCGCACCGTGCCCGTGCCCGAGCGCCTGGTGGACGAGCTGCTGGCGGGGAGCTGGCTGCCGCAGCGGCGCGTGGGGGCGGGCGCGGACGAGCAGGGCGCCCAGGACCTGCTGGGTGGTCTCGAGCCTCGCGACCAGCCCCGCGACGTGGCGCGTGACCTCGAGAAGCGCCTGTACGAGCGCCTCTACGCCGAGACGGATGGGGACTTCGAGGCGATGGCGCAGCGCCTGCTGCGGGGTGACCCGCGCGAGAACGCACGCCGCGTGCAGTTGCGCTTCAACCAGCTGGGGCTGCGGGTGCGCTCGTGATGCCTCGAGTAGATTGAATCTACTGTTCATAGATTTTGGGCGCATCGTGTTGTTGAAATCATTATGTTAATGGCTGGCACGCGTCGTGCGATGGGTTCTCTCAGAAGGAGAATCCAACATGACCAGCCCGACCCCCAGCCTCCCCGAGACCTCTCCCACCAGCAGCCACGCGCAGGCCACCAGCGCGGCCGACCAGCGCATCGCGGCCCTGCGTAGCCAGCTGGCCATGATGCAGGCCGAGCGGTCACTGCTGCACACGCGGTCCGCTTCACCCAGCGGCCCGCCACCGGCGCGCAGCCAGCACGGCCCAGGCGGCTGGATCTTCGCCGGGTTCTCGTTCGTGTTCTTCATCTCCATGATCGTCTTCGCGGCCACCCGCCCGCCGTCAGTTCGCTTCGTGGAGGTGGAGGTCACCCGCGAAGTGCTGGTGCCGCAGACGGTGGAGCCCGTGGCAGTGGCCGCTCCCGAGGTTCAGGCGCAGCCCGAGCCGGAGACCACCCGCCCGCGCGGCACCCGCAACCCGCGCGGCACCGTGGGCACCACGGGCACGGCCATGACCACTCCCATGATCGAACTCGACCGCTGCGGCAACGACCCCCTCTGCGGCTCGTGAGCGCGGGCCTTGCAGGGCCCCACGCAAGTCAGCGCACGTCGAAGCGCAGCGTCAGCGGCGCGTCGGTGACGACCGTGGCGCTGGACTCCACCTGAGCGCTCTCCACGCCGCTCAGCAGCACCAGCGTGAAGGGCTCTGCGTCACCCGCCAGGCGCGTGAGCACCACCAGGCGCACGCCGGCCTCGCTGCGGGCGGCCCACAGCATGCGCGGTGTGCCCGCGTGCAGCGGCAGGTCCAGCAGCGTGGCGGGCGCCAGCTCGAGGCCGGTCACGCTGCGCACGATGACGATGCCGTCTCCGGCCACGCCCATCAGGTCGCGCCGGCCATCGCCGTCGGCGTCCACCGGGTTCACGCTGCGCATGCCGGGCGGCACCTCCAAGATGGCGCTGCCGAGGCCCTCGGCGCGCGCACCCCGCACCACGCGAGCGGCCTCGGCGAAGGCCAAGAGGTCCGTGCCACCGTCGTCGTCGAGGTCCACGGTGAGCAGCTCCACGCCGGGCGCGTCGGCCACCTCGGAGCGGCGCTCGAAGTGCCCGGTGCCGTCACCGAAGTACACCCGCGCCGTGCCGGACTCCTTGCCGATCAGGATGTCCAGCTTCTCGTCGCGGTCGATGTCGCCCAGCGCCAGCGTGAGCGCGTTGCCCGCGTCCAGCCGGGCCGTGCGCGCGGGCGAGGCGCCCCCGCCGAACACCCACACCTCGGCGGGCCGGCGGCCGAACGCGTCGGGGCGGTGCAGCGCCACCACGTCGAGCGCGTCGTGCTCGTTCACGTTGCCGAGCGCCAGCGCGGTGACGGGGATGGGCGCGAGCTCGAGCGGCTCGGCGAAGCCACCTCCGGGCGCGGCGGCCACCAGGTAGAGCGCGCCGCCCACCGTGCTGCCCTCGGCGTTGCGCTCGAGGAAGCCCACCACCAGGTCCACGCGGCCGTCACCGTCCACGTCGCCGTGCGCGATGGCCGAGGCCGAGACGCGCGCGTTGGGCTGCGACGGCTCGCGATGCACCCGCAGTGTGCGGTACAGCTGGTCGCTCCCCTCGGGCCAGCGCACCAGCCACTGCACCTCGGCGCCGCAGCCCACGATGATGTTGCCCGGGTCCACCACGTCCACGATGGGCGGCGTGTCGCTGCCCTCGCACACGATGTGGCGGCGCCGCGCGGGGCCGGTGGGAGCAGCGCCCGGCGTGGCTGCCGCGGTCCCGCCGTCTGCGGTCTCGGCCGTGTCGGTGGTGCCCGGCGCGGTGGCTTCGGTGCCGGCCGCCGTGGTGTCGCTCGCTGCCGTCTCGCCAGAGGTCTCCTCCACCCCAGCGTCGCCGCGGTTCTCGGCGCCCATGGCCGCTTCCGGGTCGGCCGCCGTGCCCGCTCCCGCCGTGCGCCCGAAGGCGCCGTCCAGCGGCGGCAGCACGCCCGCGATGGCGCCCACCATGAAGAGCAGGCCCCACGTCCCGAGGAGGATCCCAAGCGCGCGCAGCGCGGCGGTGAACTTCTTCACGGGGCGGTTGTAGCAGTCGCCCGCCACGAGCGCATAGCCCGAACCGGGGTCAGCGCACGCGCGCCTTCTTCCCGCCCTTCCGCTTGCCCTGCGCCCTCTTGCCCGCCTGCCGCACCGGCGTGGGCGCGACACCCGCTTTGCGCAGCAGCTCGATGGGGTCCACGCGCAGCCAGGCAGAGAGCACGTCGTACAGCGTCGAGTGGCTGCGGCGCAGCAGCTCGGGGCGCTCGAAGAACACCTCGGTGGCCACGGCGAAGAGCTCGGCGCGGTTGGTGCCCGCGTAGTCGCGCAGCACGGAGCGGCCGCCGCGCACGCGCACCAGCTCGTGGTTGAGCATCTGTTGCTCTTCGGCGAGCGAGCCGGGGGCCAGGCCCGGGATGCCGTCGGCGAAGCCGTCCTCGAGGTCCAGCACGTGGGCCCACTCGTGCACCGACACGTTGTAGCCGTCGGAGTCGTGGTTCCAGCCGTCGCGCAGGGCGCGCTCCGAGAAGAGCACGGGCCCCTGGCGGTGCACCATGCCCGCGATGCGCGCGTCGTGCTGCACGGCGTACTCGTGGGAGAACGCGTCGGGGTAGAAGATGACCGAGCGGTGCTCGTCGATGCGCAGGTCGTCGCGCCCCACGTAGAGCAGGGCGGCCCCCGCCAGCGACAGGACGCGCATCTCGAGCGTGTCGCGCGCGCCCTTCACGGTCTCGAACTCGATGGTGGCCAGCAGGCGCGTGACGCGGCGCGCGAAGGCCTCTTGCCCGGCTGCGTCGAGCCCGTTGAAGTGCGGCACGTGGCGCTTCAGCAGCACGAGCACCTCGGGGTCGAGCGGCTGGCGGGCCGCCCGGTAGGCCTCGAGCGGCCGGCGCACCGCGAACGCCAGCACGCCCGTGACCACGAGCGGCCCCAGCACCATGACGGCCCACGAGTCGCCTGAGCGGCCCAGCGCGAAGAGCGCGGCCGCGGCCAGCGCCGCGAGGGTGACTCGCCACAGGACCGCGCGTGCTTCGGGGCTCATGCGCCGGACTCTACCGTTTCGGGGTGGGGCCACCGTCGGATTTCCGCCTCGCGGCGAGAGGATCAAGTAGTCTTCTGCGCCGTGACGCTCCGCTCTCTCCCTCTGGTGCTCGCCACCCTGCTCGCCGCGCTCGCGCTGCCCTTCACCGTGGGGGGCTGCGACAAGATCGGCATCGGCGGCGAGCCGCACCCGCCGCTCATGATGGGGCCCACCCCGCTGAGCGTCACCGACACGTTCATGACCGAGCCCAACGCGTTCACGCCGGCCGAGTCGGCCGCGCCGCTCGACTTCGCGCTGACCCTGGCCGTGCGTGAGGGCCGCCCCACGGTGGTGCTCTCGGGGCGCTACAACCTGCCGGCCACCGCGCGCGCGCGCTATGGCGACGACCCGCGTCACGCCATCTACGTCATCGCGCTGAACCCCGAGGCTCACCGCCTGCACGCCGCCCCCGTGGGCCCGCCGCTCTCGCCCACCAGCGAGCCGCCTGCATTCCAAGGCGACGTGTTCGCGGACCAGGGCAGCGGTGAGCCGCTGCGCGGGGTCTTCAGCGTGGACCTGCCCGTGGCGCTCGGGCTGCCGCAGCTGTCGGCGTCGTATCAGTTCTTCCTGTGGATGGACGAGCACGTCACCGCGCGTCAGGGAATTGTGTCGCCCACCAACCGCACGCCGCGCGAGGGCCACGAGGTGCTGCCCATCACGGGGCCGGCGATCCTGCTGCAGGGGACCGACAGCCAGCTGCCGTTTCCGGGCGTGACCATGACGCCCGACGAGGGCACGAGCGTGGTGCGCGGCATCGTGGCGCACGACCGCGACCTCCCCGAGCCCGTTCCGCTCCTGGTGCTGGCGGTGGAGCGCCCCGCCATGCGGTTCGGCTATGCGCGCGTGGTGCTGCCCAACGACGAGGACTCGGTGCGGCTGGCCTACGACTTCGACGTGCGGCACCTGTACTTCAACCACCAGCCCGAGGGGCGGGTGTGGGTGCTGGGCATCATGGCCGAGTCCATGGGAACGCCCGTGGCGGTGCGCATGCCCGAGCGGCCGGTGGTGCCCGTGGTGGACGGTGGTGTGCCCGCGCCGGCGGCTGCGCCGGCTGCACCGCCTGCGCCCGCCGCTCCTGCTTCCGCCGCGCCCGCGGCCGCTCCTGCGGCGCCAGCAGCAGCCGCACCCGCGGCCGCTCCCGCACCTGCGGGCCACGCGCACCACTGATTTCACCGCGGCGCGGCGTCAGCCCGGTGGGCTGGCGCGCCTACTCGGCGGCTTCCACGCTGTCCTGCGGGCGCTCGCTGTCGCTGGCGCCGGGCTCCTGGCCGCCCTTGGGCGCCCGCTTGGCGCGCGGCTTGGCGGGCGCCTTCGGCTTCGGGGCAGGCTTGGCGCTGGGCTTGCCCCGCGCGGGTTTCGACGGGGGCGGCTGCGTGACCCAGCGCTGCAGCGTGCCGATGGCCTCGAGGCGCGCCACCTGCACGCGAAGATAGGCGGGAGCCAGCGCCTCCAGGGCCTCGAGGGTGCGCGCAGCCACCGAGGGCGCGTGATAGCGGCCGGCGTGCGCGGGCAGCTCGGCCGTGGCCTGCGCCACCACCAAGCGCGCCGTGGCGTCGGCCGCCGCGTCTTGATAGATGGCCGCTGCGAGGCCGGTGACCGTCTCGCGCTCCGGCAGCAGCGGCTCGCCGCCGTTGTCTTCGAGGGGCGGGGGAGGCTGCGAGAGCCCGCGTGAGTGCGCCTCGTGGCTCAGGCGCTCGAGCCACGGCTGCACGATGGCCTGACGGGCCGCCACGCGGGTCTCGTCGTGGCGCTTGGCGGCGCGCGCCACCTCGTCGAAGCGGCCGTAGTGCAGCGCGCTGTCGAGGCGCTTGGCCGGGTCCAGGCCCTGCCGCGCGAGCTGCGCGTAGGTCTGGTCGGCCCGCTCGCGTGCCCGCGTGAAGGACTCCGACAGCGCCTCGAAGCGTGTGGCTGCCCGCTTCAGCAGGTGCGCGCGCCCAAGCCCATCGAGGCCCTCCGCCTTGCTCAGCAGCGTGCGCACCAGCGCCACGGCGGGCGCGTCCCAGACCTCGGCCCCGCGCACGACGAGATCGTCGAGCGCCGCGCGCAGCGCGCTGGGGTCGAGCTCGGGCGCGGTGGTCACGGCGCGCGCAGCTCCTGGGTGGCGTCGAGCGACGTCGGCGCGAGGGCTTCCGGAGCGCCGCCGGGCGCGTTCACGTCGGCGGACGGAGCGTCGACCACCTGCAACGGCGCGGCCTCCTGGGTGGTTCCCGCCGAGGCCTGCTCGGTGGCGTTGCCGATGCGGTGGATCAAGCGCGGCACCGGCGAGATCTCCCCGCGCCGCTTCATGGCGCGGTTCTCCTCCGTGTCGTTGGGCGCCACCGGGTGGTTGGCGCCGAAGCCGGCCGCGAAGATCCACTCGGCGGGCATGCCCGCGGCCACCAGCTCGCGCGTGACGGTGAGCGAGCGCTGCGCGCTGACCTCCCAGTTGTCCACGAACGAGCCGTTGGCGCGCAGCACCGTGTCGTCGGTGAAGCCGCTGACCATGAGCGACAGCTCGTTCTGGCCCAGGTAGTGCTGCAGCGGCGGCACCAGCGAGCGCAGGAGGTCACGCCCCTCGGGGCGCAGCTCGACCGAGCCCAGCGCGAACAGCAGGTTGCCGCGGATGCCGATGCGCCCGTCCACCAGGGTGATGAGCCCCGAGCTGAGCGGGCCGGCCAGCACGCTCTCGAGCGCCTCGAGGCGCGCGGTGGCGGCTTCGCGCGTGGCGCGCTCGGCCTCGAGGTCTTCGGACAGCGCCACCTGCACGGTGACCAGCCACACGAAGAACAACACGAACAAGCCCGAACAAGCACGCCATCAGGTCGCCGAAGGCGGCCCAGATGTTCGGCAGCTCGTCGCCGTCGTCGTCTGCGCTCTCGTCAGGCAGATACATCGTTCTCGATTCCGCTGAGCGCGCCCGCGCCGTGTGCCTCGCGGCCCTGTCCGTTCACGCGCCCGTGGCGCAGCTGCTCGAACAGCTCCTGCTGGAAGCGCAGCTGCCGGTCGAAGATCTCGTGGGTGCGCGCCAGGTGGTGCCCCAGCGCGTCGGCCGCGGCGCCTTCGCCAGCGTCGGCCACGGCACGCTCCACGTGGCCCAGGTTCTCGAGCCACTCGCGGGCCGCCTCGCGCTGCCGGTCCACGGCCTCGGCGAACATCTCGGCCACCGCGGTGAGCTCCGCGCCACCCGCCTGCACCAGGCCCGCGGCGTCCTGCACCAGCGCCGACGTCTGGCCCAGGCTGGCGCTGAGCTCCTGCGCGTGCGTGCCCAGCTGCTGGGCCAGCGTGAGGGCGGTCTCGGACTGCGACTCGCGCAGCCCGCGCTCCAGCTCGGCGAGGCGTGCGGCCTGCGCTTCGACCGTCTCGCGGATGCGGTCCAGCAGGGCCTCGAGGCGCTCCTGGCTGCGGGTCTCGAGCGCCTCGGTGCGGCCCTCGGTGGCGGCCACGAACTGCTGCAGCGCCGTGGACTGGACGCGCGCGGCCTCCGCGATCTGGATGCTGGCGCCCTTGAGCTCCTCGAACATGGCCTGCGCCTCGCGGGCCCGCGCCGCGTCGGCATCGGCGCTGGCGCCCAGGCGGTCGCGCATGACGTCGGCCGCGGCGGACAGCTCCGTGCGCAGCGTGCCGGCCACCTGCGCCAGCGTCTCGGCCCGCTCGGCGTCGCGCTCGGCGGCGGCGCTGAAGGCTCGGCGCATCTCCGCGCTCATGCCGTCCACATGCTCGGTGAGCAGGCTGGCGCGGCGCGTCTCTTCGCTGCCCAGGCGCTCGCTGGCGGTGGCCAGGCGCTCGCTCATGCTGCTCACGTGCGCTTGCAACAACGCGGCGCGCTCGGTCTCGGCGGCGGCCAAGCGGGCCACCGTCTCTTCGAGCGCGGCCGTCACGGTGCTCATGCGCTCCGAAAGGCGCTCGCCGCGGGCGTCTTCGAGAGCGCGCGCCTCGGCCGACTGCTCGCGCAGCGTGCCCACCAGCGCCTGCCCGGCGGCGATGAGCGACGCGTCCAGCGCCTCGGCCCGCTCGATCAAGCTGCGCTCCATGCTGGACTGCGCGGCCACCCACTGCTGCGTGCGCTGCGCCTCGAGCGCCAGCGCCTCTTCGCGCTGGGCGCGCTGGGCCAAGAGGTCACGCTCGGCCTGCTGCTGCAGCGCGCCGAGCACGGCCTCCACGTGGCGGGCACGCGCCTGCTCGGCGCCGCGCTCGAGCGCCTCGAGAGCCGCGCGGCGCTCGCTGTCGGACGCCTGGCTGGCCTGCACCTGCGCGTCGAGGCGCTTGGTCACGCTCTCGAGGTGCGCGCTCAGCTGCTGAGTGACCTGCTGCTCGGCCTCGCGGCGCGCCACGCTGGCCTGGTCCACCTTGGCCTCGATCTTGGCCAGGTGCGCGCCCGCGGCGGCCACGGTGCCGGCCACGGCCTGCTCCAGCAGCGGGGCCACGGCGCGGTGGGTGGCGCTGGCGCTCTGCTCCACGCCCGCCTGCACGGTGCGCTGCACGCTCTCGGTGGCCTCCACCAAGCGGCGCGACACGGCCTCGCTGGCCTGCGTGTGCGCGCTCAGCCACTCGCTGCGCAGCGCCATGATCTCTTTGCTGGCTTGCGTGAGCGCGGCGGCGGCGGCGGGCAGGGCCTCACCCTGCACGGCCAGCTGCTCGAGGGCCACCAGCTGACGGTGGCTGGAGGCAAAGCGCGCGAAGGGACCACTGGCGGCCGCGTGCAGCTGCACCCCCAGCTGGCCTGCGGCGCGCCGCGCGAACACCGCCGCGAGGCCCAGCATGGCCGACGACGACACACCCGCCGCCGACGTGCCGAAGCTGCGCATGAGGCCGCTCATGGGCGTGCTCAAGCCCTCGCGCAGGGCCTCCACGTCGCTGCTGGCCGTGAGCGCCAGGCGCGCGCCGCGCAGCGTCTCGAAGAGCCCCATGAACGTGCCCAGCAGGCCCAGCATGACCAAGAGGCCAATCAGGTAGGGCGTGAACGACGCCCGCGGCACCCCCAGCGACACGCGGTCGAGGCGCGCGCGCAGCAGCGCCCGCAGCACCGGGCTGGCGCTGTCCACGCCTTCGAGCGTGGGCTCGCGCGTGAGCTTGCTCAGCTCGGCGTCCAGCCCCTTGAGGCGCTGCGCGTGCATCAGCAGCTCGGCCACGCCGCAGAAAAGCGCCACCGCCATGAGCATGACCACGCCGAAGGCCAGCGGGTCTTCGCCCTGATAGAAGGCGGCCGTGCGCGCCAGGATCACGGTGCCCAGGGCGCCGGCGATGAGGATGGCAATGCGAGTCATGTGCGGTTCTCCGAGTGCGCCGTGCCGGCGGTGTGCGGGGCGGGGCTGCCTGCCCGTGCGGCGCTGTCGACCAGCGCCCGAAGCCCCGACGCTTCCAGCTCATAGAGGCTCAGCGCGAGCCGTCTGACGTCTTCCAAGTGGCCACGCAGCCACCCGCCCGGCCAGAGCCAGCGGCTCAGGTCCGGGGTGTCGTCCGTGGCGGACGGCAGCTTGCTCAGCGCGCGCCGCAGGCCACCCAGGAACGCGCGGTCCAGCTGCGTGAGCGTGTCGTCCACGCGCGCTGCGATGGCCAGACCCATGGCGGCCTCGAGGCTGGCGTCGATGGCGGCGAGCTGCGCGGCCTCGGGCCCCAGCAGGCGCACGCTGGCGCTCAGGTCTTGGCGCAGCCACGCCACCTCGCGCCGCATGAACGACACCTTCTGGTGGAAGTGGTCGCGCAGCGGGCCGCCCAGCGCGGTGGCCGCCGCCTGGAGCGACTTCTCGTGCACCGCCCTGGTGGCCCCGGCCGCCGCGCTGCCCAGCAGCCCGTGGTCGCGCAGCAGCGCCTGCAGCAGCACCGGGTCGGCCAGCGCCGCCGGGCGGGGCCGCGTGAGCGCCGACATGAGGCGCGCGCGCACCTGGGCCAGCTGGCGGGCCGTCTCGGCCACCACCTTGCTGCCGGCGTCGCTGAGCGGGCCGTCCAGCCGCCCCGTGACCACAGGCGTAGCGCCCCGCGCCGTGAGCATGTCGGCCAGCGCGATCGCACGCGGCACGTCCAGCGCCTTGGCGAGCGTGGTGGCGGGGTTGGGCGGTGGCCCTTCTGGGAGCGGATCGTCCGCGCGGCTCCTGAGGCGGCGCAGAACCCCCGAGAGATCCGCTTCCGGTGTGCCCAATGCGAGCATTATGAATTGGACGCGGGTGTTACCCAGGCACCTCCCCGGCGGCAAGAGGGAAAGGGGATCCCGGCTGGCTCGCGGACGCCTCGGGGAAGGGCCAAAACGCGCTCAAGCGGCGGAAATCAAACGGAAATGAAGCGAATGCGGCGGTCCATGGTTCGGGACGGAACGCGCGGGCAGGGGGCGATCTGCCCCGCGCGAGGCGATCGCCTTCGCTTCGTTAATCAGGTTACCCTGGGGCCCTCGATGGCGGACGGCGAACCCACCTTTCCTGGCTCCGACAGCCTCGGCCCGCGCGTGGACGCGTTCCTGCACACCCTCGAGATGAACGAGGACGTGACGCTGGTGCGGGCGCCGCTCTCCACCATCGAGCCAAAGCGGCCCGACACGGACGCCGCGCGCAAGGAGGGCTCGCTGCTGGACGCCGCGCCGCGCTCGTCCCGGGTGCGCCTCGAGTCGCTGCTGGGCGAGGGCGGCATGGGCGTGGTGTACCTGGCCGAGCAGGAGTCCCTGGGCCGCAAGGTGGCGGTCAAGAAGGTGCGCGCCGAGTCGCGCTCGCCCACGTCCATCACGCGGCTGCTGCAAGAGGCGTGGGTCATCGGCCAGCTCGAGCACCCCAACATCATCCCGGTCTACGACATCTCGGCGTCGGACTCGGGCGAGCCGCTCATCGTGCTGAAGCGCATCGACGGCGTGGAGTGGGGCCAGCTCATGGACGACGCGGCCACCGTGCAGAAGCGCTTCCGGGCGCCGGACCTGCTGGAGTGGAACCTGGACGTGATGGCGCGGGTCTGCGACGCGGTGCACTTCGCGCACGCGCGCGGCTTCATCCACCGCGACCTCAAGCCCGAGAACGTGCTCATCGGCGAGCTGGGCGAGGTCTACGTGGCCGACTGGGGCATCGCGGTGACCACACGCGACGACCAGCACATCGTGCCGCACGCGCGGGACGCGAAAGAGATCGCCGGGACGCCGGCGTACATGGCGCCCGAGATGCTGGGCGGCGAGGTCTCGCGCATCGGCGAGAAGACCGACGTGTATCTCTTGGGTGGCATCCTGCACGAGATCCTGAGCGGGCATCCGCCGCACCGCGGCAAGGACCTGCGCGAGATGATCACCAGCATCTTGATGGACGTTCTGCCGCTGCCGGACAGCGTGCCGCCGGCGCTGCGGGCCATCACGGCGCGCGCGCTCGACTGCGACCCGGACGCGCGCTTCGAGAGCCCGCTGCAGCTGCGCCTGGCGCTCGAGGGCTACCTGCGGCACCGCGGCTCCGAGCGTATCGCGCAGCGCGCCCTCGAGCGGCTGGCGGAGCTGGAGGCGTGCCTCGCGCAGCTCGACGGAACGGAAGAGCAGGCGCAGCGCATCCACGGGCTGGTGTCGGAGTGCCGCTTCGGCTTCCGCGAGGCGCTGGCCCAGTGGCCCGACAACGAGGCCGCGCGCGTGGGCTTGCGGCGCACGCTGACGGTCATCGTGGAGCACCTGGTCAGCACCGGAGACCCGAAGGCGGCGCGTGCGTACCTGTCGGAGCTGGACGTCTCCGATGCGGCGCTGACCGCGCGCGTGAGCGCCGCCGAGGCCCAGCTGCTGGAGCGCGAGGGGCGCCTGCGCGCGCTCGAACGGCAGAACGACCAGCGCACGGGCATGCGCACGCGCACGTTCATCGCGGTCATCACCGGCCTGGTCTGGACGCTCACGCCCATCGTGGGTGGCGAGCTCCTGGGGCCCGCGCTCGGCTACCCGCGCCCCACCTTCGGGCCGCTCTACGCCATCCCCACCATCTGCCTCTTCCTGCTCATGGGGGTGGGCTACTGGGCGCGCGAGTCGCTCATGGCCACGCCGCTCAACCAGCGCTTCGGGCTGTCCATCATGGCGCTCTTGGTGCTCCAGCCGGGGCTCATCTACATCGGCGAGCGCAACGGGCTCGACGTCGACGTGGTGCTCACGCTGCTGTTCGCCTACTGGACCTCGCTCTCCACCATGGCGGCTATCTCGCTGCACCCGCAGTTGGCGCTCATGGCCGTGGGCTACGCCATCACCACCGCGCTGTCGTTGCACTTCCCCGAGCACAACCTGCGCCTGGTGGCCTTCGGCAACTTCGTGTTCACGCTGAACCTGCTGTGGATGGGCCAGCCGGTGCTGCGCGAGGACCGGGCCCGGCGTCGTGAGCAGCGCCGGTCGTCGCTGCCGCCGCGCTGAGCCTCTCACGCGCGCTTCACCAGATGGTCTGGACCGGGTAGCTGGCGATCATGGGGTCGAGAGTCACGACGGGAATCCCTTCCTCCAAGGCCTGACAGACGAGCATTCGATCGAAAGGGTCTCGATGGATTGGCGGCAGCTTCGACAAGCGTTTGCAGTCGCCAAAAAGAACGAGTCGCTGAAGGAACCCTGCTTCTGCGACCACGCTCTGCAGGTTGTCGGGTGCCTCCAGCCTTCCAAGCGCACGTTTCACTGCGATCTCCCACGCGGAGACGACGCTGACGAGGACGTCGTTGGTTTCGTCCACGATGACCTCTCGAGCGGAAGGTGACAGTCTCTCGTCATCCGCGAGGGCCCAGAGGAGCGCGTGGGTATCGAGCAGGACTCTCACGACCGTCCCTCCCAAGCGTCGAGGTCTTGGCGGTCGAGGGGCTCATCGAACTCTTCGGACATCTGGACCTGCCCCCGCCACTGTCCCAGCTTGCGCTTGGCCGGGGGAAGCACGGGCACGAGACGTACGACGGGAACTCCTGCTCGCGCGATGATGACCTCCTCGCCGCGGAGCGCTCGCTCCACGAGCCGGGAGAGCTCCGTCTTTGCCTCATGCATGTTCACCGGGTCGGTCATGCTAGCTAGTCTAGCTAAGGGGTCTCGGGCTGTCACCCGGCCCTCGCGCTCGCGTTGTTGCACCCGCGTTTCGTGCCACAACCACCCGCATGACGGCCCTGCCGGAGAACGCCCCCATCTTCGACCTGATGCTGGGCATCCCCAGCGTGCACCAGAAGGAGTCGTACGACTTCATGCGGCCGCTCTTCCGGGACGCGGAGAGCCTGCGCTCGTTCGAGTTCCCGGCGGAGTACATGTTCAAGGACTACCCGCGCATTGGGCCCCAGGAGGACTACGCGGCCTACACGGTGGGGCTCATGGACGCGGTGGGCATCCGCGCCGCGCTGCTGGGGGTGAGCGCTCGCAACGAGGTGGCCCTGCGCGCGCTGCGCGACTACCCCACGCGCTTCGTGCCCGAGATGATGGTGCAGCCCAACGGGGGCATGGAGGCGGTGCGCGAGGTGCAGCGCATGGACGACCTCCATGGCCTGGCCGCCGTGAGCGCGTTCCCGAGCGGCTACTTCCCGCAGGTGCCCATCGCCGACAAGGCCTTCTTCCCGCTCTACGCGTGCCTGGTGGAGCGCAAGCTGCCGTTCTTCGTGTGCGTGGGCGTGCCGGGGCCGCGCATCCCCATGGAGCCGCAGCTGGTGGAGCAACTGGACGAGCTCGCCTGGTTCTTCCCGGACCTCACCATCGTGATGCGCCACGGGGCCGAGCCGTGGGCCGACCTGGCCGTGAAGCTCATGCTCAAGTACCCGAACCTGTACTACTCCACGAGCGCCTTCGCCCCGCGGCACTACCCGAAGGTCATCGTGGACTACGCCAACACGCGGGGGGCCGACAAGATCCTCTACGCAGGCTACTTCCCGGCCGGACTCACCCTCGAGCGCATCATCGGGGAGCTGCCGCAGGTGCCCTTCCTGCCGCACGTCTGGCCCAAGTTCCTGTACCAGAACGCCTGTCGCGTCCTCAAACGGGTACCCACAGATTTTCCTGTCTGAGCCGACATGGGGTAAAGAGGGCTTCCCACACGGAGTCATGAGATGAACCTGAACGACACAGTGGCGTTGGTCACCGGCGGCGCCTCCGGCCTGGGCGAGGCGACCGCCCGGCGCTTCGTCGCTGCCGGCGCGAAGGTGGTGGTGGTCGACCTGAACGACGAGCGTGGCAACGCGCTGCAGCGCGAGCTCGACGGGAGCATCACGTACGTGAAGGGCAACGTGGCCGACCCGGAGGACATCGGGCGCGCCGTGGCCGCCGCCGAGGCCATGGGCCCGCTGCGCGTGGCCGTGAGCTGCGCTGGCGTGGGCGTGGCCATGAAGGTGGTGGGCCGCGAGAACCAGCCCCACGACCTGGCCACGTTCCAGAAGATCATGACCGTGAACCTGGTGGGCACGTTCAACGTGCTGCGCCTGGCGGCGGCCTCCATGTGCAAGAACGAGCTCATCGGCGAGGAGCGCGGCGTGGTCATCAACACCGCGTCCATCGCCGCCTATGACGGGCAGATTGGGCAGATTGCCTACGCCGCGTCCAAGGGCGGCGTGGTGGGGCTCACGCTCCCGGCGGCGCGCGACCTGTCGAAGAACAACGTGCGCGTCATGACCATCGCGCCGGGCCTCTTCAAGACGCCGCTGCTGCTGGCGCTGCCCGAGCCGGCGCTCGTGTCGCTGGGCCAGAGCGTGCCCAACCCCAGCCGCCTGGGCGACCCTTCCGAATATGCGCAGCTGGCGCAGCAGATCGTCGAGAACCCCTACCTGAACGGCGAGGTCATTCGCATCGACGCCGCGCTCCGGATGCCACCGCGATGAGCACACACCACCACCCCCTCGCGAAGCTCGGCTTCGCCCTCCTGGTCCTCGGTGCCGCCCTCAGCGTGGGCTGCGGCGGAAGCGTGAGCGGCAGCCTGCGCGACGCCGAAGACGCGGGCAGCGCGCCCGCCGGCATGAGCGTGGTCTACGACGACCACTCGGCCGGCTTCGGCGGCGAGCGCATCGAGCTGGACGCCGAGGGCGTGCTCACGCTGCGCCGCTACCGGCCCGCGCTGGGCGGTGAGCCCGAGGTGGCCGCCACGGTGCGCGGGCAGCTCGCGCCCGAGCGGCGCATGGAGCTCATCACGCTGCTGGTGGAGATCGAGGCGTGGAGCCAGCACGACATGCCCGAGACGTCCATCAACGACGCGCGCGCCTCGCTCGAGCTGCGCGTGGGCAGCGACCGCTCGCGCATCTGGGAGTGGGCCGACGACCTGGATGCCAACGAGCGCCTGAGCCGCGTGGAGCGGCTGCTGATGCGCTTCGCGGCGGACCTCGAAGCCGAGACGGCGGGCGGCGAAGGCGCGCCCACCAGCGGCGGTGAAGCCCCGGTGGAAGGCGAAGAGCCGAACGACGAGCGCGCCGTTCCGGGGGTGGCCCCGGTGCAGATCACCGACCAGACGCGTCCGCGCCGATGAGCCCGCCGCTGCCGGACACCACGTCAGCAGGTGCTCGGCGGAGGCGGATCCTGACGCTGGCGCTCCCCATCATCGGGGGCATGGTCTCGCAGAACGTGCTCAACCTGGTGGACGCCTACATGGTGGGGCACCTGGGCGATGTGTCGCTGGCGGCCGTGGGCGCGGGCGGCTTCCTCAACTTCGTGACCACGGCGTTCATCCTGGGCGTGTCGGCCGGCGTGCAAGCCATGTCGGCGCGGCGTGTGGGGGAGGGCCGCGTACACGAGACCGCGGTGCCGCTGAACGGTGGCCTGCTGCTGTCCCTCGGGCTGGCGGTGCCCTGGTCGCTGTTCCTGTTCGCGCAGGCGCCCGCGCTGTACTCCGTGGTCACCACCGACCCTGCCGTGGTGGACGCGGGTGTGCCCTACCTGCGCTGGCGCCTGGTGGCCATGGCGCCGTTGGCCATGAACTTCGCGTTCCGGGGGTTCTGGAACGCCACCGATCGCAGCATGTACTACATGGGCTCGCTGGTGGTGATGCACTCCACCAACATCGCGCTCAACGCGGTGCTGATCTATGGCCTCTTCGGCGTTGCTCCCATGGGCGCGGAGGGGGCCGGCCTCGCGTCCGCCATCGCCACCTACCTGGGCTTCTTCGCCTACATGGCGCTCGGCTTCCGCGACGCACGACCGGAGGGCTTCCTGCGCGGCCTGCCCGACCGCGAGACGCTGCGCTCCATGGTGCGCCTGTCCATCCCGGCGGGCCTCCAGCAGCTGTTCTTCGCGGCCGGCATGACGGCCTTCGTAGCCATCGTGGGGCGCATGGGCACGCGCGAGCAGGCGGCCACGCACATCATCATGCAGCTGCTCCTGGTGGGCGTGCTGCCGGGCCTGGGCTTCGGCTTGGCGTCCGCTTCGCTCGTGGGGCAGGCGCTCGGGAGGCGCGACCCCGAAGACGCGCGGCGCTGGGCCTGGGAGGTCACGCGCATCGCCATGGGCGTGGTGTTCGTGGTGGCCCTGCCCGCCATGCTGTGGCCCGCGCGCGTGGCAGGGCTCTTCCTGCGAGACCCCGTCACGCTCGCCCTCGCCACGGGGCCGCTGCGCCTGATCGCGCTCACGCTCTTCGTCGACACCATCGGGTCCGTGCTCATGAACTCCCTGGTGGGCGCGGGCGCCACGCGCGCCGTCATGATCATCGCCACCGGGCTGCAGTGGGGCGTCTTCCTGCCGGCGGCCTACCTCATTGGCCCGGTGCTGGGCCACGGGCTGCTGGCGGTTTTCGCGGCGCAGGTGGTCTACCGCATGCTCCAGAGCGGCGCCTTCGCGTGGCAGTGGCAGCGCGGCGCGTGGCAGCACATCAAGCTCTGAGCCCGAGCCTCCAATCAGCGGGGCAGGTGCTCGGCGGCCACCTCGAGCGCGCGCTTGTCCTCGGGCTCCAGCAACACGCACTGGCAGCTCGCGCAGGCGTCCACGCCCACCACCGTGAAGCCCACCGTCAGCGTGGCGGGGGTCATGGCGTTGCCACACTGCGGGCAGCTCATGTTGGTGACCACGCGCACCCAGCCGCCGCTCGCGTCGGCCGCTGCGCCCAGTGACTCGGCCGCGTTGCTCAAGCTCAGCACCTGGCACTCGCACAGCGAGCAAAGCTGCCGTTCCGAGGCGATGCTGCGGTACGCCCCACCGATCATCTGCGTGGTGAGCGGGGTCTCGCAGCGTGGGCAGCAGCCCCGCGGCGCCGTCCCGTCGCGTCGCGTTCGCAGCACCGTGCAGTGCAGCGACACGTCGCCCAAGTCCACCATGGCGTAGGTGTCGATCTCCACGCCGGTCCCGCGGGCCTTCAGCAGATAGCCGCGCTTGTGCGCCTCCACTTCGAAGCGACCCACGCTCGGGTGGGTGAAGCCCAGCAACTCGTCCTCGCCCGAGGCCGCGTAAAAGCCGCTCACCAGCGCCTCCTGCAGCATCTTCCCATCCGAGGTCCGCACGAATCGCAGTCGCAGTGGCATGGCGCGAGACTACCTCAGAACGCCGCGGGTAGAACGCACTACGCAGACTGCTAAGGTCGCGCCCGTGAAGAAGGCTCTCCCCGGAAAGGCGTTCGCCGTTGGCCTCGTGCTGGCGCTGATCGGCATCATCGCCGCGCTGCTGTGGGGCTACCTGGCGGGCCGCACGCTGCGCGGCGAGATCCTGGTGGAGCTGCCCATCCCGCCGTCCACCCGCACCGACCAGGAGCGCGTCCTGGTTCGGCGCGGCTTCGACCAGCGCCGGCACCTCTTCCTGCTGCGCGAGCGCGATGGGCGCGAGGTGTGGCCCACGCGCGTGGTGCTGTACGGGCTGCAGGAGGGCACCACGCCGGTCATCGCGGGGGACCTGCTGCTGGTGCGCACGCGCCGCTCGAGCGGGCTGCACGAGACGCACGCGTTCCGCGTGGACACGGGCGAGTTCGTCTGGACGGGCGCCACCCCGCTCGCTCCGCTCGACTCCACCGGGGCGCCGGGGCCCACGCTCTTCCTCGATGACGTGGTGACCGAGGTCTACGAGGGCGATCCGGGCGAGCTGATTGGCGTGAACCTGAGCGATGGCGCCGAGGTCTACCGCCAGTCTGTGCGCATCGCCGTGGGCGCAGACGTGGTGCTGGACGGCCAGATCGTCCGGGTTCCGGGCAGCCCGCCGCTCTGTTTTTCGCAACGCTCTGGCGCGCCGACCGACTGCGCGCCATGACCTCCCGTCGGGTGGCCGAGCCAGCTGGCCACGGAGCCACCCGCGACCCTTGACATCGGGGCCCAGAGTTCTTCTGATCCCCGTCCCATTTCAACCCCTCCCCGCGAGCGACCTGTGTCCGGCGGGGAAAGAG
Source organism: Sandaracinaceae bacterium (assembly GCA_016706685.1). Taxonomy (NCBI): domain Bacteria; kingdom Pseudomonadati; phylum Myxococcota; order Polyangiales; family Sandaracinaceae; species Sandaracinaceae bacterium. Next base: position 109,820 of record JADJJE010000015.1, read on the forward strand.
AGAAGAGAAGCATGCTGACGATCGGCGATAAGTTCCCTGCGTTCAACCTCCAGGCGTGTGTGTCCCGCGAGAAGGGCAAGGAATTCCAGGAGCTCACCGAGAAGAGCTACAAGGACAAGTGGCTCGTGGTGTTCTTCTGGCCCATGGACTTCACGTTCATCTGCCCCACCGAGATCGCCGAGTTCGGCCGCAAGAACGCCGACTTCGCGGACCGCGACGCGCAGCTCCTGGGCGCCAGCACCGACACGCACTTCGTGCACCTCGCGTGGCGCAACAACCACGAGGACCTGAAGGACCTCCCGTTCCCCATGCTGGCCGACACCAAGCACGAGCTGTCGCGCGAGCTGGGCATCCTCCACAAGCAGGCCGGCGTCTGCCTGCGCGCCACGTTCATCGTGGACCCCGAGGGCATCATCCGCTGGGTGAGCGTCAACGACCTCTCGGTCGGCCGCTCCATCCCCGAAGTGCTGCGCGTCCTCGACGGTCTCCAGACCGACGAGCTCTGCCCCTGCAACTGGGAAAAGGGCGAGACGACCCTCGGCAAAGCATGAAAGCCCTCGAAGAGCTGAGGGCTGGGATCCCCGAGTACGCCAAGGATCTCAAGCTGAACCTGCAGTCGGTGCTGACCCAGTCCTCGCTCGACGAGACGCAGCGCTGGGGTGTGGCCGTGGCCACCGCCATTGCCACGCGCAACGCCAAGCTGCGCGAAGCCACCCTTCTGGACGCTGCCAACCACGTGAGCGCCGAGGTCATCGACGACGCGCGCGCCGTGGCGTCCATGATGGGCATGAACAACGTGTACTACCGCTTCCGCCACTTCATGGGCGAGAGCGAGTACAAGAACATGCGCGCCAACCTGCGCATGCACCGCGTGGGCAAGCCGCTGGCCGACAAGCTCGGCTTCGAGCTGATGAGCCTGGCGGTCAGCGCCATCGGCGGCTGCGAGATGTGCGTGAAGAGCCACGAGGCCGTGGTCACCGAGGGCGGGCTGACGCGCGAGCAGGTGCACGACGCGGTGCGCATCGCGGCGGTCATGCAGGGCGTCGCGGTCGCGCTCGACCAATAGGGGCGTGCGAGCGCCGGAGGTGGGCCGTCACGTGCACTCGGTCAACCGGTGCGGGAGCCACCCGCACCAGTTGGCTTCGCGCGGCGACTCCGATGGGCGGCGACGCCCAATGCGACCCATAGAGTGACGCGGCGGCTTGATGTGATCAACGAGCCGTCCCGTCGTGTTCCGTGGTACTCGGTCTCTGTCGACGAATGCTCTTCGTACCGTACGCGGTAGACAATATCGAACCCTGCAAGTGTCGCGCGGAGCTTTAACTCTTCAAGCGCCGCGCTCCTCTCACGGAACCGCCCCGAGCTCAGGTCCGCTGTCGACCGATCTGCGTCTACGGGGACTCTTCCCTGGTAGGTCGCCGGCCACGTATCCAGGGAGGAGACGGCGCTCGTGGCCCGGGCCAGGCGCTCTAACGCGGGCTCGACGATGCTGTTCATGCACGAACCGCAGTGGTCTCCAGGAGGGTACGGAGGGGATCCCCAAGCACTGGCTGCAGCGGGCACCGATTCCACGCAGGAGGCGCAGTGCGTCCCACCGCAGGACGTACATGGATGCCGCCACCGGAATAGACCGAACGCGACCCCACACGTCTTGCAGCTGCCGGGCTTGGCCATTGGCGTAAGGTAGTCCGGGTCTCGCGCAGATTCCATAGCCTACCTCCCGTTGCGCGCGGCCCTGCAGCGCCAAGGCGTCTGCCCGACGTGTGGCCAGCGAGCGGACGCGCTCTCCATCTGGGCGCCCGATCTCATCATCACGGAGACCGAGGTCACGTGTGCTGCGAACCACGCGTGGGATCCGTACTAGCGTCGGCGTGGACCGAGGCTTGGAGGTTCATCGACCCTTGACCCACGCTGCGCGATGACTCGGTTCATCTCCTCGATGCTGACCGCATCCGCAATGCACTTGCCAAACGTGCCCTTGAGGCCTCTCACGGAGCGCGTGGCCGCCGTGAACTCGTAGCGGCCTGGCGCGACTTCGATGAACTCCACCCGGTCCCCCGCCGTTAGCTGGAGCGCGTGGCGCACCTCTGCCGGGATGGTGATCCGGCCCCTGCTGGATACGGTGGCGGTGCTCATCGAGTCTCGAACTGCCATGGGTTCCTGAGCGGAACGCCGGTTGGCTCGAAGTCCGCCGTGTTGCGTGTCACCACCGTCATACCGTGGACCAGCGCGGTGGCGGCGATGAGGGCGTCCCGTTCAGCACGTGGGTCCGGCACGTGCAGATTCGCGCAGCGCAGCGCCACGATGGCATCCACCGACAGGGTCCGTTCGGCGAACTCGGGCTGGACTCGGGTCACCATCCACGAACGCAAGCGTGCACCCTGCGCACTGTCGCGCCGCTCCACGCGCAGCACCCCGATCTCTAGCTCCATCAAAGTCAGCGCGGAGATGAAGCAGCGGGCGGCGTCCACGCTCGTGAACCATCTCACCACCTGCGCATCGGCCTTGCCGTCCCCCATCTTGCGCAGCTCGGACAGGACGTTGGTGTCCAGCAGGTACATCAGGGGAAGTCCACCGTACTGCTCTTGATGTCAGCGCGCGGCGGCTCGAACTCGATGTCCGAGAGGCCCGGCATGGCCAGCGCATCGAGCAGGTTGCGGCGCTGGCCGGTAAGCCGCTGGTACTCCTCGATGCTCAGGAGGACATGAGCGGGCTTGCCACGATCGGTGATGAACACCGGCCCGTGTTTAGCGGCTCTCTTCGCTCGACCGATGTCTTGGTTGAGTTCGCGGCTGGAAAGTGTGGTGACCGTCATGGTGCCTGTGTCTCCAGTTGATGTAGTTACGTTACTACGTCGAAATCGAAGTCGCCAGCATGAGTTCTCTGCGCCCCGGACCATCCCTTGACGCCTAAGAGAAGTATGATAAAATGCACACATAGTAAGACGATCGTAATCACTACGCGGAGGTACCATGAAACAGCGCTTGACGATTTCCGTGAGCCCCGAGGCGTATGAACTGGCGGTGGCTGTGGCCTCCGAGAAAAAGTGGAACATGAGTCAGGTCTTCGAGCATGCCGTCCTCGCGGCGCACCCCATCTACGAGGTGATGATCATTCTCGGCGAGCACGGCCGCGATGTGCTGCAGGTTAAAGTCAATGGCGCACGCATTGCGTATGTGCGCTTCGCGCAGCGGAACATCGTCGCGTCTGTTGACTGCACGATTGTCCTGTCCGGCCAGGGCCAGCCGTCGACGCCGGCGATCGCGGCGGCGCTGGGGACACGCCTGCCCTGGGCGACTCAGCTCCGCTCCGGGCTGCCGGTGACATACAGCGCTGGGGGACTACGCGTCGTTGTGACAGACCTAATGATGGCGGTTCACGATCGCCCCGAGATGGTCGACAGCTACATGTTGCGCGCCTCGAAGCATCTCGACGCAATCACCCAGTCCCTTCACGCCCTGCAGCGCCAGGGGGCGTGCCCGAGCTGCGGCCAGCGAGCGGACTCTATCGCTATCTGGGCACCCGACCACATCATCGTGGAGACCGAGTTCACGTGTGCGGCGAATCACTCATGGCAGCCGTGATCTCGCCGCTCGACGCCCAGTGACGACTGTCGTAGGGCGCATCAGTTGGCGCGCCCCCCATGTTGTGCAGCACGACCGCGTCGCAGGCCTGCTCCTCGACACGCCAGGCGCGATCGTGATGGCAAACTCGGCGGAAAGTGTGAGACGCTTCTCCGCTCCGGCCAGATGGACAATATGAGGGGATCTTCATGGACGAACTTCGACTCCGAGTTCAGCAAGCAAGCAAGATGCGTCGCGACGCTGCGAATGCAGTCTTTCATCCATCGCAGCCAATCCGCAGCCCAGAGATGCTCTTTGGCCGTCACACGCAGTTGCAGCGGACAATGACCAGCCTCGAGACCCCGGGTCGATCCGTATTCATCTACGGGGAGCGCGGTGTTGGGAAGACGTCGCTTGCCCAGACCGCTGCATACATGGTCAATTCATCGGAAACGGAGCCCGTGTTTCTGAGCTGTGGAGTGGACCGGCGAAAGTGGACAGTGTCTAGCGTAGCTCAGGCCGCCATGGCCTGGGCGAGTTGAAGCTCAGCGTGCATGGGGCTGAGGTAGTTGTTGGTCGAGTGTCGACGCCGAGGGTTGTAGAAGTTGTCGATGTAGTTGGCCACGTCGTCGTACGCCTCGGTGTGCGTGGCGAAGTGCCGACGATGGATGCACTCCCTCTTGAGCGAGGCGAAGAAGCTCTCGACGGCGGCGTTGTCATAGCAGTCGCCGGCGCGGCTCATGCTCTGCGCGACCTCGTGGTCCCGCAGCTTCGAGCGGTAGGCGGCGCTCGCGTACTGGCTGCCGCGGTCGCTGTGGTGGATGAGCCCAGCGCAGGGGCGCCGAGCCTCGATGGCGCGGGTGAGCGCCAGCAGCGGCAGCTCGGTGCGCATGTGGTCTGCCATCGCCCAGCCGACGACGCGCCGGGCGAAGAGGTCGATGACCACGGCGAGGTAGGACCACCCCTCGGCGGTCCAAACGTACGTGATGTCGCTGGCCCAGACGGTGTTGGGCGCGTCGACCGCAAAGTCCTGCATCAACAGGTTGGGCGCGATGGGGTCATCGTGCTTCGAGTTCGTGGTGGCCTTGAACCGGCGAGGTTTCCGAGCTTGGAGCCCGTGCTCCCGCATCAGGCGCTGCACCTTGCCGCGCCCCACCAGCTCGTCATCAGCAGCCAGCTCCACCTGCATGCGCCGGGAACCGTAGACGCCGCTCGTCTCGGCGTGGACCGCTCGTATCTTGGTCAGCAGCCTGAGGTCCGTGCTGCGGCGAGGCGTGTGCTGGCGCTCGCGCCATGCGTAGTAGCCCGACGAGGACACCCCCAGCAGCGCGCAGAGAACGCGTACCGGGAACTCGGCCGCCACCGTCCGGACAAGCTCGAACGAGCTCATGCCCGGGTCCTCACGGCGACGGCGATCGATTTTAGCAAGGCCTCGCGGTCTCGCTTCAGCTCGGCGTTCTCGCGCCGCAGCCGCCTCAGCTCCTCCTCCGGGGACTCACCGCGGTCACTGACAACCGGGACGGCTCCTGGCTTCCGCCAGCCGTGCAGCAACGTGGAGGAGACCCCCAAACTCTGCGCGACCTCGAGCACGGTCCGCGTGCCTCGGGACTCGACCTGGCGCACCGCCTCGGCCTTGAACTCGGGGGTGTACTTCTTTCGTTTGCTCATTTTCCGGGACATCCATCACGAGGATAACCTCCTCGCAGGGTGTCCACTAAAACCGAACCAGCTCACTGCTCGCCAGATACGACCTTCAGCAAATTGGTGGTCCAGATTGCCAGTCGGCTGCTTGCGATTCCGGTCCACAAACAAAAGCGGAGAACTACCACAACCGAGGCGAACGTTGCCGCGGGTCCGCTCAGTTTGATTCGCCGTATAGAGTCATCTGACAATGACATCCGGAACGATCTCGATACCAACGACGCTGTAGATCTATTCAACGAGATCTCGAAGAGAGACCCGTCTAGAAAGACAGTGGTCGTGCTAGACGAAATTGATACGATTCGGTCGGCCGACGTTCGTCGCGAACTCGCCTATTTGCTGAAGCAACTTGGCGATCGTGAATGCCCCGTAAAGTTCATCTACGTTGGCATCGCAGACACAGTGGAAGAATTGCTGAGCGACCACGAGTCGGCATCTAGGTACATCGCGACGGTGCCGCTCGAACGCCTATCGATGGACGTGCTCAGCGAGATGGTGGTCGAGGGATTCAAACAACTCGGCATCGAACTCTGGGAACACTTTGCTACTCGAATCGCCCGCGTGAGCGATGGCTTTGCCCATTTCACGCACTTGATCAGTCTGAAACTTGCGTACATTGCCATTGACAATGAGCTTACGAAGCTCGGCGCAGAACATATCGAGCAAGCGCTTGCCATGGCGGTCGAGGACTCCGAAGCGTGGCTGAAGAACCTGTACGAGCATGCCGTCCAGAAGTACCGTGATCGTTACGAGGCTGTGTTGTGGTCCGCCGCGGACCATTGGCAGCTCGACCGCAGCACGGACCATATGTACCCAGCATATCTTCGCATCTGCGGAGATCTCCGACAGACACCTCTGCCGCGCCCCAAGTTCTCCGGCGCCCTAAACGCACTAAAGGGGCAGGCCCACGGGCAGGCACTCGTAAGTAAGACGCGCAGCTGGTTCAGATTTCGCCAGGCGATGCTCCGTGGATATTGCCGGATGGTTGCAGAGTCTCGCGGTATCCAGGTGGGGGCTGCTTACCTTGCTTCAAATTCTGTTCGGCACGCCAATGGGGGACCGACGACGTCAGAGTGCTAACGCTCTCAACCTCAGCTCGTGGCTCATCACGCTCCTTCATCAGATTGGCAAGCATTCCAACCGCCGCCGGACTTTGGCACCCAATTTAGTTCATCTTGGTGCCAGCGTCGAAGCACCAACACAAGACTGGCGCGCCAATGCAGCACTTGGGGTCACGGCGCGGGCTCGGACGACGCGCTGCCTGAGCGTCCGCGTCGCCGCCGGCGCCGACGCTTCGCCGCGCCATCGCCACCTTCGACCAGAGTGGCCTGCGCATTCACGGCGGGCTTCGGCGTACCAGCGCGCGCGTCCCGCGGTGGCGCGGCCCGCTCGTCGCCCTTCGGACGCTGAGCGTTCGCGGGCGGTGCCGAGGGGCGCTGCCCGTTCCCCGGCCGCGGGTTCTGGCCACGCTGGCCCTGCTGCTGCGCCTTGCCCGTCTGCACGGGGCGCTGCGGCTGCTTCGCCCGCTCGGCGCGTGCGGCCTGCGCGTCGCGCGCGGCCTTCGCGATCTTCGCGGCCATCTCGCGCTGCGCGTCGCTCAGCACAGGCTGAGACGCTTGCAGTGCCTGCAGCGTGGCCGCGTCGGGTCCACGTGGCCGGCGGCGTGCGTCTTGCGCGGGAGCTGGACGCGCGACGGGGCCCGCATCGCGTCGGCCCTCGGGAGTAGACGGCCCGCGCGTGCCAGGAGCACCACCAGGGCGCTGCCCAGCTCGCGCTCCCTGCGCCTCCCTCGGGGCCCCCTGTCCACCCCGGCCCATCACCACCTCCACACGGCGCCTGGGTCCACCCGAACCAGCGCCGCCACCCGGTGCATCGCCACGCTCGTCCTCGCGCGCCGGCTCGTCGTCCACCGCCAGCCCCGCCCGCACCGCGTCGCGCTTGGCGTCCTGCAGCTCGCGCAGCAGCCCGCCCATGTCGGCGGCCTTGGTGTCGGGCCGGTAGAGCCCCTTCAGCTTGGTGTCGGGCAGCAGCTCGCCGCGCTCGAACAGCGCCCACATCTCTTGCGCGAAGGGCTTCGGCCGGTAGCCACGCGTGGCACGTCCCAGGAAGTTGTGCAGGTTCTCCACGTCGCGGATCAGGATGTTGCGCGCGTTGCGGTTCCCGGCCGCGTCCAGGGCCTGCGGGAAGTCGATGACCACGGGCCCGGTGTCGCTCAGCAGCACGTTGAAGTCCGACAGGTCGCCGTGCACCACGCCGGCGCACAGCATGCGGATGACCTCCTGCATGAGCGTCTCGAAGATGACCACGGCCTCGTCGGGCGACACGTCGGCGTCGCCCAGACGGGGCGCGGCCAGGCCGTCGCCGTTGGTGATGAACTCCATCACCAGCACGCCGTCCGAGAAGATGTAGGGCTCGGGCACGCGCACGCCGGCGGCGCGCAGCCGGTAGATCATGTCCACCTCGGTGGACCGCCACGCGGCCTCGTCCTGCGAGCGCCCATGCTTGGTGCGCTGCGCCATGGCGCGCTGGTCACGCGTGTTGCGCGTGCGCCGCCCCTCGGTGTAGTCGGACTTGTGCTTGAAGGAGCGCCGCGCGGCGTCCTTGTAGACCTTGGCCACGCGCTCGCGGCCGCCGGCCACCACCAGGAAGACCTGCGCTTCTTTTCCGCTCATGAGCGGGCGCACGACCTCCTCGATGATGCCGTCGTCCACCAGCGGCAACAGGCTGGGCGGGACGTTCACAGGCTCAAGACTCGGCGTCGCGGCGGAGCAACCCGCGGAGATTGAAGTCCAGCACCGACAGCGCCATCCGATCCACGTCGACCTCCTGAACGTCCATCATCACGAGCTGCTCCACGAACTGCTTGATGGTTCCGAGAATGCACATGGCCGCCACCTCGGTGTCCAGCTCGCGAATGAGCGAGAGGCGCTGGCCCTCAGCGACGGCGTCCCGGATATAATGCAGCAGCTCGGCGTAGAAAGCACGCAGGCGCGCGTCCACCTCGGCGTCCAGGCCCACGGCCTCGCGGATGATGATGGTGGAGAGCATGCGGTTCTGGACCATGGTGCGCAGCACCTCGCGCACGGTGCCAGCGAGCTGGGCCACCACAGGGGGTGCTCCTTCGGCGGTGCTCACCCCCACGATGTGCCGGCGCAGCTCCGCCAGGAGCCCGTCCAGCAGCTCGAGGAAGATGGCGTTCTTGCTCTCGAAGTAGAGGTAGAACGTGCCGCGCGCGATCCCCACCTCGTCGATGATGTCGCTGATGTGGGCGCCGTGATAGCCCTTCTCGCCGAACACCTTGAGCGCGCCCTCGAGGATCGCCTGGCGACGATGCTGCCGCTTGCGGGTGGCCCGCAGCGTGCGTCCGTCGAGGCTCTCGTCAGCCACGACCAGCCTCCTTGCGGTCGAGGTACGCGTCCACGTGCCGCGTGATGGCGGCGCGCGTCTCGGCGGCGATGGCGGTGACCTCTTCCGGGCCGCGGCCGGCCGTGAGCACCGGCTTCTCCACGTGCACGGTGACCTCTTGCCCCGGCCGGATGACCAGCGAGCCCTTGCGCATGACGTCGTACATGCCGGTCACGGCCACCGGCACGATGGGCACGCCCAGGCGCTGCGCGGTCACGAACACCCCTCGGCGGAACGCGCCCACGCGGCCGTTGAGGGTGCGCGTGCCCTCGGGGAAGGCGAGGATGCTGCGCCCGGCCTCGAGCTCGCCCTTGATCCCCTGGTAGATGGCCTCGGTGCGCGCGGTCTTGTCGGCCGGCACCGGGATGGTGCCGCGCGCCTCCATGAACCAGCCGTAGATGGGGTACTTGAAGTGCGACTGCAGCTCCAAGCCCTGCTTGAAGTGCGGCGTGCTGTTGTACATCGACAGGTGGTCGAAGTGGTTGATGTGGTTCTGGCAGAAGATGTACTGCTGGTTCGGGTCCACGTCGGGGTGCACCTCGGCGCGCCACTTCACGAACAGCAGCTGCAGCTGCCCCTGGATGTACAGCCGGGTGGCCCGGTCGATCTTCTGCGAACCGAGGGCCTTGTAGGCTGCGGTGAACCCCAGCATGGTGGGGACCATGTAGCTGAGGCCCAGGCCCCACGTGCCCACGCTGCGCGCGTGCTCGACGAGGCTGTGGTGCTCGTGCCGGCGGTCACCCGGGAGCCCCTTGCGCTCGGCGGCGTCGGGCTCACCCAGGGGGGGCACGCTCTCCCGCACGTCCTGCTGCTGCGGGCTCATGCCAGCACCTCGAGGGCGCCCGGCAGCACGTCCAGCGACTCGAGCTCGAGGCGCAGCTGCTCACCGTCCACCAGCACGTCCAGCATGCCCACCCTGCCGAAGCGAACGGCGTTGGCGCGCGCCTGCTCCACCGCGGGGTGCTCGATGAACGTGCCCGTGAAGATCTTCGGGAACGTGGTGATCAGGTCCAGCCGCGACAGGCGGTTGACCCGCACGATGTCGAGCGCGCCGTCGGACACGTCGGCTACGGGGGCCATCATCATGGCGCCGCCCGTGTAGCGGCTGTTGGAGAACGACACGAAGGTGTTCTCGCGCTCGTCGAGCGGTGCCTCTGCCAGCGCCTCGGCGCTGAGCCCGAGCCCAAAGCGGTAGGGTGAGCGCAGGTAGCGCAGGTCGGCCGTGCAGGCGACCACGGCGGCCACGTAGCCGGCGGTGCCCAGCGACTTGAAGTGCTGGTTGGTGAGCGCGCCCGCGCGCGGCACGAAGCCCAGGCCCAGGGTGTTGATGTAGTGCAGCTCGCCGTCGCCGTGCGTCACGCGCACCACGTCGATCTTGCGCGCGCGCCGGCGGGAGATGGCCTCGAGCGCGGCGTCTTCGTTGGTGATGCCGAAGTCGCGCAGGAACGAGTTGCCGGTTCCGAGCGGCAGCATGCCCAGCTGCACCGTCTGGCTCTCCTTGTGCGCGCGCGGGAACAGCCCGTTCACGATCTCGTAGCTGGTGCCGTCACCGCCCACCGCGATGAAGTGGCGGTGGCCCGCGTCGTAGGCGTCTTCGGCCAGCTCGCTCGCGTGGCCACGCCCCTCCGTCAGGTGCACCTCCACCTTCACGCCGGCGTCGCGCAGGCGGCGGGTGGCTTGGTCGGCTCGGGCGCGGCACCGGCCCCCGCCGGCTGCGCCATTCACGATAGCGAAGAATGTATCCGTCATGCTCCCACCGGTAGAATCGCCCCCCGAGGCGACTGTGTACGAAGCGCGTCGGCCAGGGCCGCTCGCTTGATCTTCATGGACGCCGTGCGCGGAAACTCGCCGGCGAAGGGCAGAACACCCGACACGCGCTTGTAGTCCGGCAGCCTGCCGTTGCGCACGCGGATGGCTTCCAGCAGGGCGTTGCGCGCGGCGGCGTCGTCCAGCTTCTCGGCGCGCACCACCACGAACAGGCCCTCTTCCGTGAGCGCCACGCCCGGCCAGACGTAGCCCGTGGCGAACACCGCCAGCTCGTCGCAGGGCACCCCCGCGAACGCGCCCTCGATGTCCTCCGGGTAGACGTTCTTGCCGCCCGCCGTGACGATCATGTTCTTGCTGCGCCCGCGCAGGTGCAGCTGCCCCGACGGGTCCAGGAAGCCGAGGTCACCCGTGCGCAGCCAGCCGTCCATGATGGTCTCGGCCGTGAGCTCGGGCTCGTTCAGGTAGCCCAGCATCACGGTGCGGCTCTTGGCCCAGACCTCGCCCACCTGCGTCTCGGGGTGCGCGTTGCGGATCTGCAGCTCGACGCCATCGAGCGGGCGCCCGACCGAGTCCGCGCGGAAGGGCAGAAGGTCGTTCACCGTGAGCACGGTGCCCGCCTCGGTCAGCCCGTAGCCGATCACCACGGGGATGCCCAGGTCGTAGAAGAACTGCGCGCGCGCCGCATCCACGAAGGCCCCGCCGCAGAACAGCATCTCCAGCTTGCCGCCGAACGCGCTGTGCACGGGCGCCAGCAGGCGCCGGCTGAGCCCCGGGCGTGGACCGCGCAGCGTGAGCGCGGCGTTGGCCTGGCGGAGCCCCTCGAACACGTGCTCGGCCACGCTGCCGCGCTCTTCCAGGCGCTCGCGGATGCGCTCCTCGAAGGCCTCGAGCAGGAGCGGCACCACGGCCATGTGCGTGATGCCGTAGCGCTCCATGCTGTGGTTGATGAACTCGGGGCGCAGCGAGCGCTGGTGCACCACGGTGGCCCCGCTGCACAGCGGCCCGATGAAGCCCGACATGAAGTCGATGGCGTGGTTGGTGGGCAGGATGCTGAAGTAGCGGTGGCCCGTGCGCAGCGGGTAGAGCAGCCCGAGCGTGCGGTACTGCTCGAGGTAGTTGTCGTGGCTGAGCATGCAGCCCTTGGGCACGCCGCCCGTGCCCGACGAGTACACCAGCGTGGCCTGGTCGCTGCGCTTGCGGGGCACGAAGGTGGCGCGCGGCCCGGTGCCGGCCACGGCGTCTTCGTAGCGCGTGGCGCTGCCCACGTTCTTGCCCTCGGGGGCCTCGCTCACCAGCACGTGCGGGGCGGGCAGCGCGCTCACGTCGTAGCGCATGAGCACCGGCCACTCGGTCACCAGGCAGCGCGGGGTGCAGTGGGCCAGCTGCGCCAGCTGTTCGGCGGGGCTCAGCTTGTAGTCCACCGGCACGACCACGGCCCCGCGCGAGAAGGCCGCGCAGGCCGCGACGATCCACTTGCTCTGGTTGCCCATGCAGATGGCCACGCGCTCGCCCGCGCCCACGCCCGCGTCTTCGAGATAGCGCGCCACGCGATCGGACTCGCGCAGCAGCTCGAGGTACGTCAGGCGACGCGCCTCCTGCTTGCGGTTGGCCTCGATCAGGGCGACCTCGGACTTGTACTGCACGAGCGCGTCGCGCAGCAGCTCACCAAGGCTCTCGTAGCGTTCGGGCGGGATCATGGTGACGTCAGATGCGGTCGGCGATGAGCTGGGCCAGGGCGCCGAAGGTGCGCACGTCCTGGACCTCGTAGTCGGGGATCTCGATGCTCCACTCGTCCTCGATCTCGGTCAGCAGCTCCATGGCCTGGTAGCTGTTGATGGCGAGGCGGTCGAAGAAGTCGTCGTCGGGGCCGAGCGCGCTGGTGTCACGCTCGAAGCGCTTGGCTGCGAGCTTGAGGAGCTTCTCGAGGATCGAATCGTTGCTGGCCATCGCGTGCTCGGTTCAGGGGAGGTAAGAGTGGGCGTCGTCGCTCTCGACGAACTTCTTGAGGGCGGCTTCCACCACGGGCGAGCCCATCAGCTCGATGAACAGGTCCTTCTCGCGGCGCAGCTCGGCGCGCGGGATGGGCTTGGCGAAGCGCTTGGCGGCGGCCGTGGTGGCGCGGTCGAACTTGGCGGCCTGCTCGCCCACCTTGCGCGCCACCTCGAGGCCACGGCCGCGCGGCACCACCTGCGACACGAGCCCCACACTGCCCGCCTTGCTGGCGTTGATGCTGCGGCCCGTGAGCAAGAGATCGCGCACCACGGCGTTGCCGAGGTCGCGGCGCAGGCGCGGGATGCCACCGAAGCCGGGCACCAGGCCGAGGCGCAGCTCCGGGAACGCGAAGCGGGTGCTCTTCTCGGCGATGATCTCGTCGCACGTGAGCGCCAGCTCGAAGCCGCCGCCGAAGCAGAAGCCGTGCACCACCGCGATGGTGGTGATGGGCGCGGTGTCGAAGGTGTCGAACACCGCGTGGATGCGGTCCAGGAAGTCGCGCACCTCGAAGGCCATCTGCCAGCGCGACAGGCCCGCGCCGCGGCGCTGCACCATGCCGGTGTAGAGCTCGCGCAGGTCGGCGCCCGCCGAGAAGCCGCGTGGCGCGGTGCTGTGGAAGAGCAGGGCGCGCGCGCCGCCTGCGCCAGCCTTCACGTAGTCGGCCAGCTCTTCCAGCTCGCGCAGCATGACGCTGCCGATCTCGTTGCAGGGCTCGCGGTGGAGGACCACCTCCAGTGTCTGTCCCTCGAGCGACCAGCCGATGGCGTCGCCGTGGAACACGGGCGGGATGTCGGTGCGCGCGCGGAAGCGGCGGGCCGACGCGGAAGCCTGGCGGCCGAGTCGCGAGAGGGCCACGCGCGCAGGCCAGGGCAAGAGCGAGGTGTGGTCGCTGAACATCACGCCACGCTCCGCGGACCACTGCTGGCCGCATGACTGGAGGCGCTGGCTGCGCGCGGGGTGCGTGAGGCCGCAGCGTCTCGGACCGCCGCCTGGTCTCGTGCCGCCACCATCTCGCTCAGGCGAGCCGGCAACGACGGCAGGTGCGCGAACGGGTCGCCGCCCTTGCCCAGGCCCTCGGCGAACGGGAACTCGGGGTGGTGCGCGCGCACGAAGTCCACCAGGTCCATGCCCATCTGCCCCATGCGCTCGAGGTTCTCGAGCACGCACTCGTCGATGCTGGCGCGGATGCGCGGGGCGTCGGTGAAGAGCGTGAGCAGCGCCGTGTGCACGTTCGCCGCCAGGTTCGGGTCGTCCACCTCGAGGGCCAGCTCGGGCGTGCCGCGGTCGGCCATCAGGTTGCGGATGCGCTCGTCCATGGTGACGCCTGCGGACGGCAGCCCGTCGGGCATGGTGGTCACGATGGCGTGGTAGCGCGACGACAGCATCAGGCGCGCCTGCCGCATGATGCTCACCATCGCGTACATGTCGTGGTCGTCGGAGACGATCACAGGGCACTCGGCGCCCAGACGGTCACGCAGCCCTTCGCAGGCCTCGCGGTCCAGCATCTCGCTGCCGATCATCACCGGGAACACCTCGTGCTCCGCGCGGAAGCGGCGCACGCCCTCGGCCAGCGCGTCCAGGTAGCGCTCCTGGCGCTCGTGCACGTCGGCGCCCTCGCGGTGGAAGTAGACGCTGCCGTAGTGCGCGTCCTGGTACATGCCGCTGACCGCGTTCACGGCAGCGCGCGTGACGTTGGGCTTCACCGGCCACCAGAAGGGGTTGATGGGGCAGAGCGCCAGCACGGGGGTCACACCGTCCCAGCCCGCGTCACGCAGGATCTGAGCGCCCACCTCGGGGTCGGCCGGCGTGAACGTCCACGCGGTGTCGGTGCCATAGCGCGAGGCGATGCCCAGCTCACGCAGTACTTCTTGGCTCTCGCGGTTGCGCGCCAGGATCAAGGCCTCGCGGCAGTAGCGCTCTACCAGGGCGCGCAGGCCCTCGTCCATCTCGCCGGCCTCGCCGCCATAGCCGATGGCCAGCTTCTGCTCCGCCGCCGCGAGCCCGATGCTGCCCACCATCATGGTGGAGAGCGCGCTCGCGAACTTGCTCTTGAACATGGAGCCTTCGCAGGCGACCACGGCGTGGTGCGCGTGCACCGTGTCGAACAGGTAGCGCGGGAAGATCTTGGGGATGTGCAGCTGGCGCACCGTGCGGAAGTAGCCGCGCGTCTTCTCCGGGTCGATCGTGTAGATGCTCAGCTCCACGTGCTCGTCTCCGAACAGGTGCCGGAACTGCCGGATCATCTCCTCCACGCGCACGTCGGCGCCGGTGTTGCGCGTGCCGTTGTAGCCCGCCAGCAAGAGCTTGAGCGGCTCGCCCGGCTTCCACTGCGCGCCCGGATCCAGCGCGTAGCGGCTCTTGGCCGTCTCGATCACCGCGCTCATGGCGTGCATCAGCGCGCGGTCGGCATCCAGCTGCTCGCTCACCGCGTCGCGCGCGGAGCGGGCCACGTCCTTGATGGCAGCCCACAGCCCCTCCGCGTCTTCCCGCGCAGGGCGTCCCCCGCGGGCAAAGTCACGCAGCAGCCCGAGGGCGCTGGTCTCGGCCAGCTCCCGGGCGTGCTTCGGCCGCTCGCGCGGCGCGCTGCTCGCGTCGGCCCGCGAGGCCACCGCGGCAGGCTCGGCCTCTACCACGGCGGCCGGCCGCCAGCGCTGGGCGGTGCGCTTGGTGCTGTCGGGCCCCTTGGTCACGCGGAGGCGGCTCCCCTCGAGAGGTTCGGCGCGGGCGTCTTCTGCACGGACTCGCGCGACGGCAGCGGCACCACCGGGTACTCGTAGTTCACGCGCTTGGCGTAGTCGTACAGGCGCGCGGCGTACTCGGCGAAGGGCGTGGGCGCGAGGCCGATCTCCTGCACCGCGCGGTCGTTCAGGAACACCGTGTCGTAGGTGATGTACGGCAGGAACACCTTGAAGAGCGAGCCCACCAGCGTGGCCGGGTTCTTCGACTTCATGCCCGCCAGCTGGTCCATCAGGCGCTCGAACGAGCCCTCGAGCACCGGCACGAAGCGCGGCGGCTTGCGCTTGCCCGACGCCACCAGCGCGCGCGCGATCTCCACGATGCGGTGCGACGCGGCGCCCGACGACAGGTGGTAGATCTCGTGCTTCGGCGCGTCCTTCAGGTGGATCTCGGCGATGGCGCGCCCCACCCAGTCGGCGTTCACGATGTCCACGCGGCCGTCACCGCTGAACGGCAGGATGGGCAGGTCCACCAGCACGCAGAACGCACGCACCATGTCGAACTGCGACGTCTCGGCGAAGCGCGAGTCGCCCATCACGATGCTGGGCCGCAGGAACGTCTTCTGCACGTCCGGGAGCAGCTCACGCACCATGTGCTCGGCGAACTTCTTGGTGCGGCCATAGGGGTCGTAGTCGCTGCGTTCCCACTCGATGGCATCGTCTTCGCGCAGCGTCTCGCTGTCGCGCTGGCCGGCCACGGCCACGGTGCTCACGTGGCTGAAGCGGCGCAGCCCGTGGTGGTTCTGGATCTCGCGCGCCAGCTTGATGACGCTCAGCGTGCCGCGCAGGTTGTGGTTGAGGCAGGTCTTCTCGCTCTTGCGGTTGAGCGACGCGGCCATGTGCAGCACCGACTCGGCCTGCTCCACCACGAGCGTCCGGTCCTCGGCGGACAGGCCCAAGCCTGGCGCGGTGAGGTCGCCTGGCATGAAGCGCACGCGGTCGAGGTAGCTGTAGTACGTGGCCGCATCCATGTGCAGCTGCATGGCCTGCCAGAAGCGCTGAACGCTCTCCTCGCGGTTGCGCGCGCGCGTCAGCAGCAGCAGCGTGACGTCGGTCTCGCGCAGCATCACGTCGGCCACGTACGAGCCGAGGTAGCCCGTCGCGCCGGTGAGGAAGATTTGTTTCTTCGTGGTCATCGGAGGTTCACATCCATCGAGATGGGTCAGGGTGGGTGGGCGCCGCTCAGGCGCTCAGGCGAGTGGCGGCGGGGCGCACCAGGTGCTCGCCCGTCTGGGTCCTCGCGCTCTCGGTCCGCGCCGCGAGCGGCGGGTCGCACGGGATCTTCTCGCCGCGCAGGAGCGGGATGCACCAGGTCTCGAGGCCCGGCACCTGCACGTCGATGTAGTAGCGGCGCCAGTCCAGCTCATCCACATCGAAGCCGAAGAGCGGCAGCTCGTCACGATCGAGCCGCGTGGTCAGCGCGCACGCCGCCTCGGTCTCGAAGGTGTAGTCGTGGTCCCAGATGAACGGGCGGAACTGCCGCAGCATGTCCTCCACGCTCTTCAGCTTGCGGGCGTGGTTGCGCGCGTCGGTGGACCAGTCCCGCAGCTGCGTGCGCAGCCGCTCGCCATGGCGCTCGAAGGTGGCGGGCGGCAGCAGCCGCTGCACGTCCAGGTCCTTCAGCGTGTTGCGCAGCGCCTCCGTCAGGCGGCGCGTCTGCTGCACGCCCAGCGTGTACTCGCGGTCGGGGTCCGCCGAGTAGGCCGACAGCTGGCTCAGCACGTAGCGCGTGAACGGGTCCTCGGACTTCCGGTGCTGACGGCGGATGGCCAGGTTGCTGAGGTCCAGCGCGCGCTCGAAGTCGAGGCGGTTTCGCCCGCCCGTGCCCAGCTGATAGATGGGCTCGGCCTCGTCCCGCAGTGCTGCGGCGGTGGCCAAGAGCGTGCCGCGGCAGACCATGTCCACCGGGATGATGTCGAAGCCCACGCTGTGTCGCACCGGCAGGCGCCGGAAGGCGGTGCCCATGAGCCACACCAGCGGTCCCGACGTGTTGATGCCCTCGTTCCAGCCCGCGAACGGGTATCGGTCGGCGCACTCCACGATCGCGGGCCGCACCGTGGTGGTGCGCAGGTCGTCGCGGCCATCGAGCAGGTGCTCGCTCAGCGCCTTGGTGAAGGTGTAGACGTTGGGCCAGCCCAGCCGCTGCGCGCGCGCCATGCCGAGCGCCAGTCGGTCCGCCTTCGACGGCAGCGCCCGCAGCGCGGCCTCGAGCCACGCCACCTCTTCGGCCGGGTCGAAGACCGTTCCGTTCGCGGAGACGCCGGGCGTCAGGGTCTCGGCCTTCACGCCGCTGCTCATGCCCGCCACGAAGCAGGTGGAGCAGTGCACGTAGCGCCCGCTCGGCGTCAGCGCGGCCAGGTCGGCCACGTGCTGCGCGCCGTGGATGTTGGCGTCGATGGCCATCTGAGGGTCGGGCTCGAAATCGGTGAGCCCCGCGAAGTGCACCACCACGTCCACGTCCGCCATGAGCTCGCGCGCCTGCCACGGATCGAAGCCGCACAGGGGCGCGCTCAGCTTCGCGTCCAGCACCAGCACCTTCTCGTCCATCAGGTCGTAGAGGCCCTGGCCCAGGCGCTCGCGCAGCGGCCGGAACACGGGGGACGAGCGGTAGATCTGCTCGAAGCGCTGCGCCGCGTCCTGGCCCTTCTTGCCACGCCCCAGCACCGTCACGCGGCGCACGTCGGGCACGAAGTCGAGCAGCATGGCCAGCCACACCTTGCCCACGAAGCCGGTCACCCCAGTGACCATGACGTGCTTGCCAGCGAGGGTCTCCCGAACGGGAAGCAGGCTCATGAGCGGTCCTTTCCTTCCACCACCGGCCACGCGTGGTCGCGCGCGATGCGGCGCAGCTGGCGGTCGGGGTTCACGGCGCAGGGACGCCCGATGGCGCTCAGCAGCAGGCTGTCGGCCGCGCTCGCGCCATAGGCATACGAGTGGTCGAGGTCGAGGCCGTGCTCCTTCGCGAAGTCGCGCGCCCACTGCCCGGCCACGTTGCCGCCGATGACCGGATCTTCCAGGCGCCCGGTGGCCTTGCCCTTGCGGAACTCGAGGCGGTTGCAGATCACGTCGTCGGCCTCCACGCGGTCGGCCAGCGGCCCCGCGACGAGGTCGATGTTGTCGCTGATCAACACGATGCGGCGACCCTGCCGGCGGGCCTCGTCCACCAGGCGCATGCCCACCTCGAGCAGCTCGCCGGCGAGGAACTCCTCCACGTACTCGGCGGCCAACACGGTGATGCGGTCCTCGCTCATGCCGCGCAGCCCCATCCACGTGAGCCGCGAGCTGGTCACCCCGGTGCTGAGCTCCCCGCTCAGCGCCATGGGGGCTGCGAGGGCCACGTTGCCGAGCCGGGCCAGGCGCTCGCCCAGCCCCTGCGCGTTGCCCGCCAGCCAAGCGGCGGCGGCCAGGGTGGGGCGGGTCACCAGCGTGCCCTCCAGTCGGAAGAAGGCAGCGCTGCGAGGCGCCTCGGAGCCCGTGTCGGGCAGGTGTGACTGCGTGGTCATGAGAAAATAGACTGACGTGTCAGTGTAGTTTGACTGGGCTGGTATACCCGCGTGACGGCGCGGTGGCAAACAGGTCTTTTCGAGGTGACGGCCAGGCATGGTCCGCCGCGCCGAGGGGGGGGCCGCGCCGGGGGGCGCCGGGGGGGGTTCTGGGGGGGTTGGGGGGGGGGGGGGGGGGGGGGCCGGGGGGGGGGGGGGGGGGGGGGGGGTGTCGGGGGGGGGGGGGGGGGGGGGGTGGGGGGGGGGGGGGGGGGGGGGGGTTGGGGGCGGGGGGGGGGGGCGGGGGGGGGGGGGGGGGGGTGGGGGTTGGGGTTGGGGGCCGGGGCGGCGGGGGGGGGGGGGGGGTTTGGGGGGCCGCGCCGGGGTTTGGTGGGGGGGGGGGGGGGGGGGGGGGGGGTTGGGGGGGGGGGGGGGGGTTGGGGGGCCGGGGGGGGGGGGGGGGGGGGGGGGGGGGGGGGGGGGGGGGGGGGGGGGGGGGGGGGGGTTGTTGGGGGGGGGGGGTGGGGGGGGGGGGTGTCGGGGCCGCCGGGGGGGGGGGGGGGGGGGGGGGGCGGGTCGGGACGCGTCCCATGGTATGCCTGCGGGGATGATCTTCACGGCCGACCTCTGGTGGCTCTTCGCGCTCAGCATCGTGGGGGCGCTGCTGCTGCTGGCCTACCTCGAGCTCGCGCTCGCCATCTTCCGTGCCCCGGAGCTCAGCAAGCGCATGCACTGGATTGGGCTCGTGGTCCCCGGCGCGGCCATCGTCCTGGCTATCCACATCAAGCGCCGCCGGCGCCTCGGGCTCTTCGCCCTCTTGCTGGTGGGGTACGTGGCGCTCAGAGTAGCGGCACCGTGACCTCTGACACCGAAGCCCCCGTCATCCCGCGCTACCCCTACGTGCACCTCGACGTCCCGACCGACGACGTGGAGCTGGTGTCCTCCGAGCTCTGGGAGCAGGGTGCCCAAGGCATCGAGGAGCGCGACGCGACCACGATCGATCAGGGTGCCAGTGCGACCGTGACCACCTTGATCGTGAGCGTGGTCGATGACGCCGCGGCGCAGACGCTCGCCGCCGCCTATCCGCAGTTCCAAGGGCGCGTGGCGCACGTCATCGGCAACGACTGGCGTGACGCGTGGAAGGCGTACTTCAAGCCCACGCGCGTGGGCAGTCGGCTGGTGCTGCGCCCGTCCTGGGAGTCGGTCGACGCGGCGCCCCACGAGGTGGTGCTGACCATCGATCCCGGTCAGGCCTTCGGCAGCGGCATCCACGAGACCACGCGCTTGGTGCTCATCGAGGTGGACCGCCGCGCCAAGCCCGGCGACACCATTCTGGACGTGGGCTGCGGCAGCGGCATCCTCGCGGTGGCCGGCCTATTGCTGGGCGCCGAGAGCGCCATCTGCCTGGACATCGATCCGCTGGCGGTGGACGTGTCGTTCGAGAACGCCGACCGCAACGAGGTGCGCGCGCGCCTCACCGCCTCGACGCAGGACGTGCGCGAGGTGCCCGGCCAGTTCTCGCTGGTGCTGGCCAACATCCAGGCCTGGGTGCTGAAGGAGCTGGCCGAGGCGCTCATGGAGCGCGTGGCACCTGGCGGCACGCTGGTGCTGAGCGGCGTGCTGGTGGGCCAAGAGCACGACGTGGCTGGGTCGTTCACCGCGCTGGGTGAGCCCGAGCTGCGCTACGAGAACGAGTGGGTGGCGCTCACCTACACGAGGCCTGCATGAGCGAGGCGCGGAGGCTCTTCGCCACGGAGCTTCCAGCCATGGGCGGCAGCGTGGTGCTGAGCGAGGAGCAGAGCCGCCACGCGCGCGTGCTGCGCCTCGAGCCGGGCCACGACGTGCTGCTGTTCGACGGCCAGGGCCGGCAGGCGCACGCCAAGGTGGTGGCGCTCGGCAAGCGGCTCACGTGCGAGGCCGAGGTTCCCACCGAGCTGCCCGACGACGGACGCGGCGTGACCCTGCTGCTGGCGCTGCCGCGCGCGGGGAAGCTGGACGACATCCTGCGGGCCGTGACGGAGCTGGGCGTGCGCGAGGTGCACCTGTGCGACTGCGAGCGCAGCGTGGGCAACATCCAGGAGCGCAAGCTGGACGCGAAGCTGGCCCGCTACGAGAGCGTGGTGCGCGAGGCGGCCCGGCAGTGCGAGCGCGAGCGCGTCCCGCGGGTGCATGCGCCGCTGCCGCTGGCCGAGGTGGCCGCACGGGCGCCGAACGACCCGGCGCAGGTGGCCAAGATCGTGCTCGCCGCCCGGGGCGACGCCCGGCTGCCGACCGCGTTGCCCAAGAGCGCGTGGGTGGCCGTGGGGCCCGAGGGGGGCTTCAGCGACGCGGAGCTCGACGGTTTGGTGCAGGCCGGGTTCGCGCCCTGCCGCGTGGGCCGCACCATCTTGCGTGTGGAGACGGCTGCCATCGCGGGGGTGGCCTTGGTGGCCGAGCGCCTCACCGATTGACGCTCACGCGGCCGCTTGGGATCAAGGCACGCGGTAGCGCGGAGACACGCGCCCGAAGCCGTCCAGCCAGGCCAGCTCGCGCACCGCGTTGGGGGCCGGCGGCCGCACGCCGGGGCGCACGTTTCCGCAGCGCAGCGGCCGAAAGAGGGTCACCCGGTCGTCCTGCTGGCGCACGCGCGCGGCGGCGCCCAGCTCGCCGTCCCAGTAGCCCAGCAAGATGGGCGAGCGCTGCGTGGTGGGCTCGAAGTGGGCCACCACCTCACGCGGGGTGTCGGACGTGGCGGCCTGCGCGCGCACGCGCGGCATCATCAGCGAGACCTCGTTCGGTGCGGCCGGGGGCGCCGGCAGCGTGGCACCCGCCACGATGTTGATGCTGGCCGCGGTGGGCAGACCCTCCACGCGCCACAGCCCGAGGGAGAGCGGGGTGCCCGCGCGCAGGCGCGCCACGCCCACCCCCAGTTCGTCCACGATGAGCGGCACGCGGTGCCCGCGGCGCGTGAGCGCGAAACCGTTGGCGAAGGGACCGTTCCGGTACGCCTCGTGGCGAAAGTCCGGCTCGGCCAGCAGCACCAGCGCGAACGCGTCTTGGTCTTGCGGCAGGCCTTGGCTGGTGTTGGTGACCAGCGTGGGGACGTACCAGCTCTCCGGGCAGGCCGCCTCCGCGCGCGCAGGGCTGCGGGGGGAGAGACCCGGCGGCAGCGTCAGCAGCGCCACGACTCCCAGCAGCCCCAGCGCCGCGCGGCGACCCCGCTGCATTACTGCCGTGCCCTCCGTGACACGCGGCCGAAGGCGTCCACGGTGGCGAGCTCGCGCTCCTCACCGGCGCGCGGTGCGCGCGTCCCGGCCAGCGGCGATGCGCAGTGGATGCTGTCCCGGAAGAGCACCACCTCCGTGACGCCTTGCGGCACCAGAGCGGCCGCGCCGGGCTCGCCGTCCCAGTAGGCAATGAGTGCCGTGGGCGGGCCCGTCACGGGCGCTGGCAATGTGGCGCGCACCGCGCGCGTGGTCACTACGCCGCCGCTGCCGCCCTGGACACGCATGGGGCCCACGTTCAGCTCCACGCGGCTCGGAGGTCGCGGCGGGCTCACGCGCAGCGCGCCGCGCCCGCCGAAGGTGATGGGGCGCGCACGCCCGAGACCCACCAGCTGGTAGACGCCATCACGTGGACGCGTGCTGGGCTCGTAGCGCGCCAGCCCGGCGCCGATGGGTACCACGCGCAGCGAGATGCGCTCTTCGGTGGTCGCGTCGCCCTCGCCCACCTGGCGGACCAGCGCGGCGTCTTCGGGGAAGCGCCCCTGGATGGCCTGATTCTGCATGTCGAACTCGAGCATCATCGCCACCAGGAACGTGGCGTTGGTGGGCAGCGGCTGTTCGGTGGGGGTGACCAGGGTGGGGATCCAGAGCGCCCGCGCGCAGCGCGCCTCGGCGTGCTCGGGGGCGTGGGCCACCAACCCGAGGAGGAGCGCGAGCGAAGCCAGGAGCGTGGGGGCGAGTCTCATGCGGCAAACAGTACCATTCATGCGCATGGGGCGCTGCCGGGGACGGTTCTATTCACAGGAGCGCGACGTTTCCGCCCCACGCCGCGAGCCCTGCCACGAGCGGGATGGTGAAGTTGTCGTCGAGGCGGCCGCTCAGCACCTCCGCCACCGCCCCTGCGCTGCCGCCCGCGAGCGCGACGCCCAACGCGACCCCCACGGGCAGATGGTGGCCCAGCAGCAGGACCGGCAGGCACATGAGCGTGCCCGCTGCAACGAAGGCCAGCGACCCCTCGAGCGAGCGCCCGCCCGGCAAGCGCGTGCGCCCGAAACGCCGGCCGATGATGGCGGCGAACGGGTCGCCGAAGCCCAGCACCACCACGCCCACGGCGCAGCCCACGGTCGGCACGAACAGCGCCAGCAGCATGAGCGCCAACGCGTACCACGACGCCGAGTTGATGCGGTGGCGCTCGTAGGGGTGCGCCACCTTCCCGAAGGCACGCATCAGCACTTCGTTGGCCCGCGGGCTCAGCTTGCGGCTGCTCTCCATCAAGATGGCCGACGTCAGGAAGCCGCCCGCCACCCACAGCATGCGCTCCGTGAAGACCTCGATCACGAAGAGCGCGAAGAGCGACGAGCACACGTGGAAGAAGTTGCGCGAGTAGTTGGTGGGCCGCAGCGAGGGCACGCGGTGGCCAACGCGACCCAGCGCCGCGACCAGGTCTTCGTAGTGCGGGCCCACGGCCACACGCAGGGCGACCCACGGGGCCACCTCCTGCGTGTCCGCGGTCGGAGCGGCAGCGAGCGCCTGCGCCAGCGCCGCGCTGCACGTGGCCACTTCGCCCTCGCTGCTCGCGAGCGTCCCGAGCCGCGCGGTGAGCTGCGCGAGCGTGGCGTGCAGCGCTGCCGCGCGACCCGGCACGAAGCGCGCAGGGTCCAGCTCGAGGAGCGTGCCGTAGAGTTCGAGCGCGAGGTCGGCCGCTGGGGGGCGCGTGCCGGGTTCAGCATCCATGGGCCGGGAGACTGCCAAACTCCCGAACGCCGGTCGAGAGCGGTGCGTGAGCGTGCCCGTTAACGACGACAGGCGACCCCGGGGGGCCGCCTGCAGTCAGGTCAGGAGCGGAAGCTCGCGCTCAGTGGAACTTGTACGTGAAGCCGAGGCGCCCGGTGAACACCGACGCTTGGTTGCCACGCGCGCCCGTGGCGCTCTCGGTGCGGAACAGGCCGTCGTAGATGTTGCGCTCGGTGCCGAGGAGGTTGCCCTCGAACGTGGTGAACAGGTTCCAGTAGGGCGTGAGGCGCAGCTCGAACGAGCCGCCGATGCGCACCATGCCGGTGGTGTCGGTGAGGCGCGCGTCCATGACGGTGGGGGTGTTGCGCGTGTAGCGGTCGCGGTAGAAGTCGAAGCCGACCCACAGGGTCATGGCCGCGCGCTTCGCGAAGAGGATGCTCGCCAGAGCCTCCGCGCCGACGCGGAGCGAGTTGGCGCTCTCCGGCCCGATGCCGCCGCCGAAGAACACCTGGGCGCCGAGGCCGATCTGCGGGGTGACACGCCACGCCACGCGCGAGCGCGCCTCGAACTCGAAGAGCCGATGGTTGCCACGGATGGCGATACCGCCGTCGATCCACTCGGCGAAGCCGGTGCTGGCCCGCAGCTCGAAGAAGCTGGGGTAGCCCACGCTCATGTCGATGAGCGCCTGCGAGGTGGGGATGACGTTGGCCGCGAAGCTGGTCTGGCCGGCGTAGTTCTCGAGGCGCTCGCGCTCGAGGCGGGCGCGCTCCTCGTCGCTCATGGCGCCCTCTTCGATGAGGGCCACGTCGAACAGGCGCGGCTCGGCCCCAGGGGTGAGCATGACCTGCGCTACGTGCGGGTCGTAGCCCGGCGCGCGCACCTCGAGGCGACGGTTGCCGGACGGCACGGTGCCCTCGTACGGGACGGGGCCGATCTGCTCGCCGTCGATGTACAAGGCGCTGCCGGGGATGTTGGAGCGCACGATGACGCGCACGGGCTCGGCGCCCAGGTTGGCGTCCACTTCGCAGTTGCGGCCGGGGCCGACGGTGCAGGTGGTGCGGTACTCCTCGAAGCCGGGAGCGCGGACGACCACGGCGTGCGTGCCGGCGGTGGCCGACTCGACGACGATGGGCGGTGCGCCGCGCTCTTCACCATCGATGAGGACCACCGCGCCAGGCGTGGAGGAGCGCACAATGATGGAGCCGGGGGCCAAGACGACCTCCTGCAGCACGATGTTGACGGCGCGGCGCTGGCCGGCCTCGATGGTGACGGGCTGCGAGATGGGCTGGAAGCCGGTCATGGACACCTCGAGGATGTGCTCCCCGGGGGTGATGCCCTCACGCGTGACGGGGCCGGCCCCGAGGGCCTCACCGTCCAGCACCACGCTGGCGCCGCGCGGCTGCGTGACCACCACCAGGGTGCCGCCGGGCGGCACGTCGGGGCGCAGCTGGACTTCCACGCGGGCGCGCTCGCCGGCGCGGATCTCCACCTGCTGCGACTGAGTCTGGAAGCCCTCGGCGCGGACCTCGATCTGGTGCACGCCGGCCGTCACGTTGTCCACGACGGTGGGCGTCGAGCCGCGCGGGTCGCCATCGATGTAGATGGCCGCGCCGCTGATGTCCGCCGCCACGAGCACCGAGCCCGTGGACGGAGCCTGACGCTCGAGGATCACCGGCAGCGCCAGCTGCTGGGCGCCTCCGACCTGCACCCACTGGGTGAACGTGACGTAGCCCTCGCGGTCGATCTGGATGAGGTGGCGGCCGGGCTCCACCATCTGCTGCATGGGGACGGCGCCGACGGGCTGGCCGTCGATGCGCACCGTGGCGCCCGTGGCGGAGTCATTGGCGGCGGCGATGGTGATCTCGCCGAGCGGGTCCAGCACGCCGCGGAAGGTCTCGTTGCGGCGGACGACATTGACGGAGACGCTCGCGTCACGGTGGCGCGGCAGGCGGAAGATGAGCGTGTGGGCGCCGCGGGTGATGCGTACGCGCCGCAGTGGGGTGACACCGAGGTTTTGTCCGGTGGCGCTGTCCAGGAACACGGTGGCTCCGGGCGGGGTGGACTCGATGTTGACAGGGATGGTGCCCGCTTGCGCGTTGGCCGCGGGCGCCGGCAGCAGCATGGCGAACAATACGGCGGCAACAAGGGCACCCGTGGGCGCTAGGCGTTCTACTTGGTTTCGAAGCACGGTAGTCCTCTCTTCTCTTCCTTGGACGGGTCTACGCTCCACGACGCTGACCCCCCAGATGGCTGGAATGTGGGGGAGGCTACCATAGGGCCCCCCCGAGTGCTCCCCCTTTCGGGACAGCCACCTCGCGCTACACAGCTATGGCCAGGCTGTTTTTCACCCCTGTGGGCGGACCGCCCCGTCGAGTTGGAGGTGCGCGCCGCATGCCCGCAGCATCGCGGCATAGGCGCGGTGGCCGCCTTCGCCTGCGGTGAGCGCCATGCCCACGGTCACCGACATGAGCAGCGAGGCGAGCGCTCGGGGGGTGGACGCGCCGGCCACCAAACGGTTCAGGATGGCAGGAGTGTCGATGCGCATCGCGCGGATGACGGCACCCAGCTCACTGTGTCGTCGGATGTCGAGCGGGACGGCGGCCATGAACAGCGGCACGCTCTCGTCCACACGGTGCAGCTCGATCGCCGCATCCAGCAGCGCGAGCAGGCGTTCCTGGCGCGACCCGGGGCCGTCCACCACGGGACGATAGGCGTCCGCGATGCGCCGCTCGGCGTCGCGGTACACCTCCACGTACAAGCCCTGCTTGTCGCCGAAGTAGTGATAGAGCGTGGACGTGGTGTACCCGGCTGCCTCCGCGATCTCACGCACGTTGGCGGGTCCGAAGCCGCGCCGGGCGAAGTGCAGCCGCGCTGCCGCGAGGAGCGCGTCGTGGCTGCGCTCCGAGTCGGAGCCCGGCGGACGCCCTGCCGGCTTCTGGCGCGCGGGGCTCGGGCTCTTGCGGGATGCGGCGCTCATGGGCTCCGCGTGACCGTATCACGGCCGCGCGAAGCGGCGCTTCGTGCGTAGCGCGGCTGCCCACGCACGCACGGCGGGCTCGATGGACAGCGGCCGGCCCAGCGCGGTGAAGTCCAGGATCTCGAGGTAGATGCCGAGCTCTGCGCGGGTGTCGTAGTAACGGTAGTCGAAGGACAGCCCGCGCCCGAGCGCCAGACCGCCGCGCACAGCCTCCGGGTAACCGGCCGCCACGAGCTGCGCACCGATGCGCCCCACGCCGGGCTGGTAGATCCCCGCGTGGTGCAGGCGCGCCTCCGCGCCGTCCAGCATGGCCGTGTAGAAGTCCGTGCCGCGCCCTGGGCCGAGGAACTCCACCTGGGTGTCGCCGGCATAGCCGAGGCCAACCTCGAGCGTGCAGCGCCGCGGCTCGCCTCGCTCCTGCCAGCCCGTGGCCGGGATGCGGGCCACCAAGAAGGGGCCGGCGCCCAGCGACTCGGCGACGGCGCAGCAGCGCCGCACGTCGCGGCAGGCGATGCCGTACTGCTGGGCTGCCGCCAGCCCGTACGTGTCCCGGAAGCGGCTGGGCAGCCGGGACGCGAGCGTTGGCACGTCGAAGCGCTCCAGCACCCGCGAGAGCAGGTCAACGCTCGCCACGCGCGCGCTCCTTGCGGGGCATCCACGCCTTCGCGGCGTTCCACGCTGCCTTGGCCAGGGTGAGGGCCTCGAGGGCCTCGGGCAGCAGCGGCCGCTGGCCGTGCTCCACGGCGTAGTGCCGTGAGTTGGCGAGCGCCACGACGCGCGCGACGGGGCCCACGCGGTCCACCAGGTGCACGCTGCGGCCGAGCCCGGCGCGCACCTCCGTGAGGTACTCGGCATAGCTGCGGCGCTGGTAGTCCAGCAGCGCCTGGCTCTCGTCGGAGTCCACCCAGTCGGTCAGGTAGAGGTGCTGACCGAACGCCTCGCGCGGCATGGGCGCGATGCCCATGGACGCGAACGCCTCGTTCAGCCAGTCGCGGTACGTGTAGCGGTTGGCCGCCCCGCCTCCCAGCAGCAGCACGCGGCCCTCGATGTCGTCGCGCACCAGCGAGTTGGCGATGGCCAGCGCCACGTCTTCCGGGTGCGTGAACTCCACGCGGGTGTCGGCGTGCATGTCGAAGATGAAGGGCCCGAGCGCGGCCGGCTCCACCGGCGGCGTGACGGCCAGCCGGAAGACCACCCAGCGCAGCGACGACGCCTGCAGGTCGCGCTCACTGTCGAGCTTCTGCCGGGTGTAGTTGTCCGACGCCTGCACCGGGTCGCTGGCCCGGCGCGGCGGGGTGGCGCGTGCGTTGTCGCCGAACACGGCGGCGCTGGACGTGAAGGTCAGCCGCGGGCGCTTCGCCGAGGCCTCGCAGAGCGCGATGAGCGTGCGTGTGGCCTGCACGTTGACCTTGTACGCCATGCGCTGGTCCACGTCGGTGGCGGGTGGGATCACCGCGGCCAGGTGGATGACGTGGTCCACGCCCAGCACGGCGCTCGCCAGCGTGGCCCGGTCGCAGATGCTGCCCCAGCGCACGGTCACGCCGGCCGGGAGCGCACGCGCACGCTGACGGTTGCGGGGGCTGTCGAGGTCCAGCGCCACCACCCGGTAGCCGCGCTTCGCGAGCGCCTGCACGGTCACCACGCCCACGTTCCCGCAGGCCCCCGTGACGAGCACCGTCTGCGGTCCGAGCGGCGTGGTCATACGCCCTCCGCGAGTTGTTGCGCCACCACGCGGAACGCCTCGTTGGTCTGCGCCACGTCCTCGTCCGTGTGCACCCCGGAGACGAAGAACTTTTCGGCTGCCTTGAGCACCCCCTGGCGCAGCAGCAAGTCCGAGAAGCGCATGTGTCGCAGCGTGTCGGCCTTGCCCACCGAGCGGTGGTCGCGCGGCTCTTGGTCGGTGAACCAGATCTGGAACACGGTGGGGTCTCCACACACTTGGGCAGGCACGCCGGCGTCGCTCATCGCGGTGCGCAGGCCCGCCATCAACGCGCTCCCCACGGCGTCCATGCGCGCGTAGATCTCGCCCTTCTCGAGCTCGGCGATCACGGCGCAGGCCACCCCGGTGGACACCGGGTTCGAGCTGAACGTGCCCGTCTGCATGGTGAACGGCAGCATGCGCAGGCGCCTCCGGGGGTCGGCCAGGTCCATGATGTCCGCGCGCCCACACAGCACGCCCAGCGGAAGGCCGCCGCTGATGGCCTTGCCGGTGCTGCACAGGTCGGGGGTCACGCCGTAGCGGGTCTGCGCGCCGCCGAGCCCGAGACGGAAGCCCGTGACCACTTCGTCGAAGATCAGCGGGATGCCGAAGTTGGCGGTGATGGTGCGCAGCCCCGACAAGAAGAGCGGGTGCGGCAGGAACGACCGCTGGATGGGCTCCACGATCACGCCGGCGAGCTCGTCGTGGTGCCGCTCGATGATCGCCGCGGTGGTCTCGAGGTCGTTGAAGGGGGCCACCAGCACCTCGGCCTGCACGCTGCGCGGGATGCCGTGCGAGTTGGGCACGCTGCGCGGGTAGGGGGCGTTACCCATCGTCCACTGATTGCTCATCAGCGCGTAGTCGTGCATCCCGTGGTAGCCGCCCTCGAACTTCAGGATCTTGTCACGGCCTCGGAACGCACGCGCCAGGCGCAGCGCGAAGAACGTGGCCTCCGTCCCGCTGCTGTGCAGCGACACCTTCTCGGCGCAGGGCACGTGCTCCACGATCTTCTCGGCCAAGCGGATGGCGTTCTCGTGGATGACCAGGTGCGACGTGCCGTCGAGGCCCACTCGCGTCAGCGCCTCGAGCACGGCGGGGTGCGCGTGGCCCAGCACGTGCGGGCCCGAGCCCAGCAGGTAGTCGATGTACTCGTTGCCGCTCACGTCGGTGAGGCGCGAGCCGCGCGCGGTGCCCACCACGAAGTTGAGCTCCTCCTCGAACGTGAACGCTCGCGTGCCCGTGGCCAGCAGCCGCTCGGCCCTGGCGATGAGCTCACGCTCTCTCTCGGTCCGCTGGATCATCATTCGCCGGCGCTCCTCTTCTCGATGCTGCGCGGGAAGCGCGCGATGTACTGGGCGAAGCGCTCGTGGACCATGGCCCGCGGCACGCCGAAGTCGCTGCGCTCGTAGTCGTGGGTGCCGAAGCGGCCGGGAGGGTTCGCCGCTTGCCACGCGCGCAGGGCGGCCTCGGCGTGCGCCGGAAAGGGCTGATCGAAGCGCTGGTAGATGCGCGCCACCTCGCCCACGGGGTCGGCCATGAAGTCGTTGAAGTACACGTCGTGGAACTGGTGCTCGCGTCCACGCCGCAGCTCGATGCCGCGGTCGCACGCGCGCGCCCACACCTCCAGCTGCTCACGCGCGATGCGCGGCCGGTCGGGGGTGACCTCCATGAGCGACCGGAAGTGCGCGCACAGGCTCACGTAGGACGGCAGCACCGAGGCCGGGTCGCGGTGCGTCCAGATCACGCAGGCGTCCGGGTAGGTGTCCAGGTAGGCCTCGAGGTTGCGCAGGTGCACGGGGTACTTGTCGAGCCAGCGCTTCTCGGGCTCGTACGAGCCCACCAGCTGGAGCGCGCGCTTGTGCCGCGCGTAGGTCGCGCGGTGCACCGTGTTCGCGTACCACTCGGAGTACGTGGGCACCGTGTTCACGACCTCGAAGCGGTCGTCGCTGAAGCCCTGCCCCAGCAGGCGGCCCGGCTCGTCCGGCCCCTCGGCGGTCATGAAGTGGATGGACTCGAGCACGCTCTTGCCGGCCGCGTACATCATGTCGAGCTCGATCTTGGCGTGCTGGAAGTCGCGTGCGGCTGGCCACGTGGCGTGCGGCGGCCGCGGCTGTGGGTGCAGCGCCAGCCAGTACTGGAGGTGCTGCATGTCCGGGTTGGCGCCCATCAAGTAGTGCAGGGCGGTGCTGCCGGTGCGCACCATGCCCGTGATCACCAGCGGCCGCGCGATGCGGTGCGAGGCGCTCTCGGGCTGCAAGTGGAACCAGTCCTCCGTACGCAGGCGCGACGTGAGCAGACCCACCAGCTGGTAGGCCATGGCCAGCTTGCCCTGGGTGTGGAAGCGCGCCTCATGGTCGTACGAGTAGAGCAGCCGCGTTAGGCCCTCGCGGTAGCTCGGGTCGCCGAAGTCGCTGAGCCCCGTCGCGCGCATGGCCACGTCGTGGAAGAGCTGCTCGCGCGACTGCCACGCGCCCTGGTGGATCGCGCGCGCGGCGCTCGAGTCTGCGGAGAGGCCGCTCACGAGGCGCCCCCTTCCACCCAGCGCGAGAGCGAGGGCAGCAGCAGCTCGCCCACCACGGTCCGCGCGAGGCCGCTGGCGCCGCGTGGCAGGGCCTGGAGCTGCAGCTCGAGCGCGTCGTCCACCATCTGCACGCGCGAGATGGTGAGCGCGCTGGTGGCTACGGCCGTGGCTTGGGCGATGGCCGCCTTCTCGGGGCGCGTGAGGGCCGGCAAGCGCATCAGGTCCAGCACCACGGCGTTGCCCTTCGCGCTCACGATGAAGTCCGGCAGGCCCAGCTGCGCGCCCACGCGGTCGCCCACGCGCGAGAGGTCGATGCTCCCCGCGCGCAGCGTCGCGGCCAGCGGTCCTGGGGCGTCGTCGGGCACCTGCGCGCGGGTGTCGAAGAAGCGCAGCGTCAGGAGGCGCGCGCGCCCCCGGACCTCGAGGCCGCCGATCTCGAGGTCGGTCGAGAACGTGATCGGCGCCCGCAGCGCCTCCGCCACGCCCGCTACACGGAGCCGCGGGCCGGCGCCTTCGAGCGAGAGGGTGATGGGGGCGCGCGCGAGGGCACGCCTCAACCGCGAGAGCGGGATCCTCAGGCGTCCGCGCGAGAGCGTGCGAGGGCTGTTCAACATGGTGCACAGGCTGCCCGCGCCCGTGCCCCGCGACAACCACCACAATGGAGCGCGCGTTTCATTTGGTGTGCGGCCCGCGGGCTCGCCTCGGACTAGCCTTCCGGCATGGCGCGACGACCCACGGCCCACCGAAACCGACCGACACCGAGAGACCGCGTGGCGCTGGTGACCGGCGCTGCCTCGGGGTTGGGCGCGGCGCTCACGCGGCAGCTGCTGGCCGAAGGGGCGCGGGTGCTGGCGCTCGACCTCTCCCTCGCGGCGCTCGACGCCCAACACGGCGCGCACGCGAACCTCCGCAAGCGGGCCCACGACGTGCGGGACCGCGCGGACGCGGCCCTCGCGGTGGCCGAGCTGGTGGACACGTGGGGGCAGCTCGACCTGGCCATCCACAACGCGGGCGTGGTGGGCGGTGGGCCGCTCCAGCAGTTCGACCCTGCCACGAGCGACCGCATCCTGGACGTGAACCTGCGGGGCGTGTTGCACGGCACCGAGGCCGCCTATGCGCAGATGTGTCGGCAGGGCACGGGCCAGATCGTCAACGTCGCCTCCATGGCCGGGCTCCACGCGGTGCCGTACTCGGCGGTCTACGCAGCGTCCAAGCACGGTGTGGTGGGCCTCACCCTCTCGCTGCGCGAAGAGGCCCGCCCGAAGGGTGTGCGCGTGAGCGTGGCCTGCCCCGGCCTGATCGCCACCGCCATCTTCTCTTCAGCCACCGACGCGGGGGGCTATCAGTACGCTCAGCAGGTGGCGCGTGTCCCGGGTGGGGCGCAGACGCCCGAGGAGGCCACGCGTGCCTTGTTGGACGGGGCCGCTCGCGACGAAGCCGTCATCACGTTCCCGCGTTCCTCGCGGGCCCTCGCCCTGGCCACCCGCCTGGCCCCGGGGCTGCTTCGGCGGGCCATCGGCCTGACCATGAGCCCGCGCTGACCACCGGTCGGTGCAGCCTCGCGTGGCCCCGTGAGCGCCTTGCTGTTACACCCCACGCCCCGATGGCCAATGAGTTCCAAACCCGGCGCACGTTCGCCATCATCTCGCACCCGGACGCGGGTAAGACCACCCTGACCGAGAAGCTCCTGCTCTACGGGGGCGCCATCCACGCGGCCGGCGCGGTCAAGAGCCGCAAGTCGAAGCGCAGCGCGGTCAGCGACTGGATGGAGCTCGAGAAGGAGCGCGGCATCTCGGTCACGTCCTCCGTGCTGCAGTTCAAGTACGACGGCATCGACTGGAACCTGCTCGACACGCCGGGTCACAACGACTTCAGCGAAGACACGTACCGCACGCTCACCGCGGCGGACTGCGCCATCATGATCCTGGACGCGGCCAAGGGCGTGGAGCCCCAGACTCGCAAGCTGTTCCACGTGTGCCGCATGCGCGGGACGCCCATCGTCACCTTCGTGAACAAGCTGGACCGCCCGGCGCGCGACGCCTTCGACCTGATGAGTCAGGTGGAGGACGTGCTGGGCATCCACACCGTGCCCTTCACCTGGCCCATCGGCAGCGGTGACCTGTTCCAGGGCGTCTACGACCTGCGCAACCGCGTGGTGGAGCGGTTCCAGAAGGGCGAGGTGGGCAAGCGCGCCGAGGTCACGCTCACCGGCATCGACGACCCCGAGCTGGGTAAGCTGCTGGGCGACGAGCCCGCCGAGACGCTGCGCAACGAGATCGAGCTGCTGGAAGGCGCCGGCGAGGGCTGGGACGAAGCCGCCTTCCTGGGCGGCCAGCTCACCCCGGTCTTCTTCGGCAGCGCGCTCAACAACTTCGGCATCGAGACGTTCCTGCGTGACTTCAAGGCGCTCTGTCCGCCGCCCGGCACGCGCCTGGCGGGCGATGTGGAGGTGCACCCCACCGACGACCGCTTCAGCGCGTTCATCTTCAAGGTGCAGGCCAACATGGACCCCTCGCACCGGGACCGCGTGGCCTTCGCGCGCATCTGCTCCGGCAAGTTCGAGGGCGGCATGCGCGTGAACCACTTCCGCCTGAAGAAAGAGATTCGGCTCAACCGCGCCGAGCAGTTCTTCGCGCAGGACCGTGAGACGGTCATGGAGGCCTTCGCGGGCGACATCCTGGGGCTCTACGACCCGGGCATCTTCCGCATCGGCGACACGCTCAGCAGCGGCAGCCCGCTGGCCTTCGACGCGGTGCCGCGCTTCTCGCCGGAGCACTTCGGGCGCATCCAGCTGCTGGACCCGCTCAAGCGCAAGCAGCTGCAGAAGGGCATTCAAGAGCTGGCCGAGGAGGGCACCGTGCAGCTCTTCACGCAGCCGGGACGCGAGAAGGACCCCATCTGTGGCGTGGTGGGCCGCCTGCAGTTCGAGGTGCTCACCTTCCGCATCCAGCACGAGTACGGCGCCAAGATCGTGTTCGACGCGCTGCCGTACACCTACGCCCGCTGGGTGGAGGGCGCGGCCGACTGCGAGGAGCTCGACAAGCGGCGCGTGCCGCTCGCCGTCATGGACATCGATGGTCAGCCGGTGGCGCTGTTCCGCGACCAGTGGGAGCTCGACCGCATCGCGCGGGACAACCCGTCGTGGAAGTTCCACGAGACGGCGCCCATGTTCGTGGCCTCCTGAGCACGCCCGCCTCCGGGCGGTGCGCGACGGAGGGACCCTGCGCTCAGAGGGTGGGCAGGTCGCCGGCCGGGCCGCTGTAGACGTGCGGGTTGGGCGGCGGCCTGGGCGTGGGCGTCGGGTCCACCATGGGCGCGGGCGTGGGCTCTGCCGCCGTGTCCGTGCCGGGACGAGTGCTGTCGGTGCGGAGCCGTGTGGAGCCCGACCCGCTGGTGTCTTCGACGACCTGACCACCGTTCAGGGCGGCGTTCAGTTCGTCGGCCGTGGCGTCGCGCAGGCCGCTGCCGCGCGGGAGGTTCACGCGCAGGCTGCGGGCTTGGTCGAGCGTGAGCAGGAAGCGCAGGCTCTGGCGCCGCTCGCCGCTGACCTCGATGAGCTCGGGCTCGGTGCTGGACTCGATGTCGGCGTCGTACGGGAGGTCCAGGATGCGGCCACGCACCACGGCGCGCCCGCCATCGGCATCGCTCTCGATGTGCAGGCTGACGGTGGCGACGGCAGGCGCCGTGCCGGCGGCAGGTTGCGTGCCGCCCGCGGGGTTGCCGTCCGTGTCCGTGGCCGCCACGGTGGCGGTGGCGGGGATGACGGGGGAGACCGCCACGGCCGCGATGGGCGGGGGGGCCTCCACTTCGGAGCGCGAGATGGCGATGGCCGCTGCGCCGCCGCCCAGGGCCAGCACGGTGACCACGGCCAGCGCGATCATGAGGGTGCGGCTGCCGCCGCTCACCGCCTCCGCAGGCACCGGCGTCTTCTTGCGAGCGCCAGGCCCCGTGCGGATGTGCGAGCGCGTGCCCGCGCTGAGCAGCGCAGACCCAGAGGGCAGGTCCGAGCGCACCGAGATCTCGGCCTCGGTGACGCTCTGGTACGGACGCAGCGCCTCGGCGAACTCGTCCATGGAGGCGTAGCGCTCGGCGAGGTCGCGCTCCATGGCGGTGGCGATGACCTCTTCGAGGCCCGCCGGGAGGTTGCCGCGCAGCATGCTGAGGGGCGGCGCGTCACCCGTGGTGATCTGCAGCGCGAGGCCGGCCAGCGAGTCGGCCATGTACGGAACGCGGCCCGTGAGCGCCTGGTACATGATGACACCCATGGCGTACACGTCCGCACGGGCGTCCACCGCGGAGGCGTCACGCAGCTGCTCTGGCGCCATGTAGTACGGCGTTCCCATGGCGGCGCCCACGGCCGTGCCGGGGCTGGTGGCCATGTGCGACGCGAACTTGGAGATACCGAAGTCCAACACCTTCACGTGGGGGTCACGGGGGCCGTGCTCCACCAGGTAGATGTTGTCGGGCTTCATGTCGCGGTGGACGATGCCCTTCTTGTGGGCCGCCGAGAGCGCGCTGGCCGCCTGCAGCATGATGTCCACGAGGCGACCGACCTGCATGGGGCCGCCGACTTCGATCTCTTCGTCGAGGTCGCGTCCAGTCAGCAGCTCCAGCACCAGGAACGGCGAGCCGTCCTCGGCCTGGCCGAGGTCCGTGCAGTCCAGGATGTTGGGGTGGCCAATCATGGCGGCCGCGCGCGCCTCGTTGACGAAGCGCTTGACGACCTTGCTCTCGGACGCGAACTGCGCGTGCAGCACCTTCACGGCCACGCGTCGGCCGATGACGGTATGCTCGGCTTCGTAGACCGCGCCCATGCCGCCTTCGCCCAGCAGACGCAGCACGCGGTAGCGATCAGCGAGGACGGTTCCCACGTAGCGGTCGGGTCGCGAGAACTCCTCGAGGTCGTCCAAGTGGTCGGTGCTGAAGTCGGCTTCGCCCATACGGATACTGTACGGGAGCATACGCCGAGGAGGCCCCCGTTGACCACCTTTCACTGTGATTTTCTTCTGACTTTTGCCTGCTCTGGATGAAACCCAGATGAAACGTGCTTGTATCGCCGCCGCGACACGCGCCGTATGGGCGAAAACCCCTATGAGAAAGCGTGTCGCAAAGCAGCGGAGGTGCGCGGCGACGTGGTACCGTGTGGGCTCTTATGCGCTCGCCCGCCCCGCTCCGCCCCGCTCTCGGCCTCGCTCGGTTCGTCGCAATCACCCCAGGGGCGCGACTTCGTTCGCGGGTGCCTCAGCGGCGACCAAAGTGGGCCGGGGTCACGCTCGTGGCGCTCGGTGTCGCGCTCGCCGTGGCCGCGATTGCGCCAGTGCCTGCTTTCGCGCAGGCGGGGCGCGGCCCACACGTGCTGCGCGTCGAGGGCGCCGTCGGCCTGTCGCTGCGTCGCAACGACGACCGTGACAAGTGGGGCTTCGGTGTGGGTGTGGGCTACGAGTACCGCTTGTCGCGTTGGCTCGGCCTCGAGGGCATGCTCAACGGAGTCTTCTTCCCCTACGACGAGGAGCTCTTCGTGGGCGGCGGCTGGGCCACGTATATCGGCTTCGGCCTCGGCGCGAAGCTGCACGTGCTGCCACAGGACTCGAGCGTGGATCTCTGGCTGAACGGCGGCGCCGACGCGGTGCTCACGGGCTCGCTCGTGCGGCCGGGCATCCATGCGGGCGTCGGGCTCGATCTGCGGCTCGGCTGCGGGGCGGTGGGCATAGGCCCCTTCGCGCGCTACAGCCACGTGTTCCAGCCCAACGGAGCGCCACAGGGTGGGGCAGACGGACGCATCCTGCAGGCGGGGCTCGCCTTCACGTGGGGCCCGGACCCGGCTTGCTCCGGTGAGGTGGTGGAGCCTGAGCCGGAGCCGGAGCCGGTGGTGGAACCCGAGCCGGAGCCGGTGGTGGAACCCGAGCCGGAGCCGGTGGTGGAACCCGAGCCGGAGCCGGAGCCGGAGCCCGTGGTGGAACCCGACCCCTTCGAGGACCCCGAGCCCGTGGTGGAGCCCGAACCGGAGCCCGAGCCGGACCCCGAGCCCGTGCCCATCGACCGCAGCGAGGACCCCGCTCGCGGGGATGGCGGCCGCGACCGCGATGGTGATGGTGTGCGTGACTCGCAGGACCGCTGCCCAGACGAGCCGGGCGATGCGCGTCATCGTGGCTGCCCCGGCCGCACGCACACGGTCACGCTCGACACCATCGTCTACTTCGACTTCCAGAGCGCCACGCTCAACGCCGACGGCATCGACGCGCTGCGAACCGTCGCCCGCATCATGCGTGACGAGCGCGGCATCCGACGCGTCCGGGTGGTCGGTCACTCGGACCACCTCGGCGACGCGGCGTTCAACCGCTGGCTGAGCCGAGAGCGTGCGCACGCCGTGGTGAGCTGGCTGGTGCGACAGGGAATCCACCGGAGCCGATTCGTCATCGACGGGGTGGGCGACACCGACCCTGCCGTGCAGGCCGAGACCGCCGAGCAGCTCGGCCCCAACCGCCGCGTGGAGTTCGAGATCATCGACCCCGCGAACGGCGTCGTGCGAGGTCAGTGATGGAGTCGAGGAGCAACGCCATGAACGCAGGACGCATGACCAGTTCTCGCAACCCCGCGGCTCGGCTCGCGCTGCTGCTCTCGGCAGCCGTGTTCGCGGCGGGCTGTGGTGAAGCGGTGGTCGGTGGCTCGGAGCTGCGCAACACCGCGCCCACGCTCGGAACCTTCACGGACCTCACCACCGACGAAGACACGCTCGTGACGGGCAGCTTCACGGTGGCGGACGCCGAAGATCTCGCCACGCTCACGTTCACCGTAACCTCGTCGGACCCGGCCGTCGTGTCCTCGGCGGGTGTCGTCATCACGGGCAGCGGCACGGACCGCACCATCAGCATCCTGCCCGAGGCGAACGCCAGCGGTCTGGCGGTCATCACGGTCCTGGTCTCCGACGGCGAGTACTCGGCCACCGGCACGTTCACCATCACCGTGCTGCCCATCAACGACCCCCCGGTCATCGCGCCCATCGCCAACGAGTCCACCACGGAGGAGCTGCCGGTTGGTCCCATTCGCATCACCGTCACCGACATCGACAGTCCGCTCGGCGACCTCACCCTGACCGCGGTCTCCGGGGATCTCGGCATCGTGGACGCGGCGGGCGTCATGGTGGCCGGCAGCGCCGGGGCGTTCACCGTCACGCTCTCCCCACTGCCCGACGCGTTCGGAGAAGTGGTCATCACGGTCACCGCGAGCGATGGCGCGGCCAGCAGCGTGGCGTCGTTCACGCTCACCGTCACGAACGTGAACGACGCGCCCACCATCACGGCGCTCACCGATCTGACCACCGACGAGGACACGGCAACGGCGGCGCTGCCCTTCACCATCGCCGACGTGGACACGCCCGTGGGTGACCTGCTGGTGACGGTCGTTTCCGACAACGCCACGCTCCTGCCCCCCGCCAGCTTCATGCTGGGTGGGAGCGGGGCGTCCCGCACGCTCACCATCCTGCCCGCTACGCAGCAGAACGGCAGCGGCACCGTGACCGTCACCGTCAGCGATGGCTCGCTGAGCGGCAGCACGTCGTTCGTGCTCACCGTCACCGCCGTGGACGACGCCCCCGAGATCATGGGCGTGACCAACGTCACGGTCATGGAGGACCCCGCCGCGGTACCCACGCTGGCCTTCACGGTCGTGGACGTGGACACCCCAGCGCCCACCGTCACCGCCACGAGCGACAACCCGGCGCTGGTGCCGAGCGGGGCGCTCACCATCGTGAACGGCGGTGGCAACGCCTACACGCTCTCCCTGCCGCCACTGCCCAACGCGTTCGGCATGGCCACCATCGTCATCACCGCCAATGACGGCGTGAACGCGCCCGTCACGTCCAGCTTCGTGTTCACGGTCACGCCGGTGAACGACGCGCCGGTGCTCACCGCGGTGATCCCCAACCGCTCCACCAACGAGGACACCCCGCTCTCGTTCTCCTACGGCATCAGCGAGATCGACGACAATCTGGACACGCAGGTGACCTATGCGCTCGAGCTCGTCAGCGGCAGCGCCACGCTGTTCCCTGCGGCCAACATCGTCCTCGGCGGCGCCGGCGTGCTCCGCACCGTGCAGCTCACGCCCGCGCTGAACCAGAACGGCGTGGTCCGCTTCCGTATCGTGGCCACGGACTCCGGCGGCAGCACGCCCACCGTCCTGACCGTCTCCCAAGAGTTCGACATCACGGTGGTGGCCATCAACGACGCGCCCACCATCGTGCCCAGCGCACCCGTGCCCAACCCGCTCTTCGCGGAGGAGCGCAGCTTCGGCGCGCCGCCCAACATCGGCCCGCTCACCTTCACCATCGCCGACGTCGAGACGCCGCTCGGCTCGCTCACCATCACGGCCGCGCGCGCCAACGGCACGGTCATCGACACCGTCACGTTCGTGGCGCAGGGCGGGGGCGTGTTCGAGCTGGGCGCGTCCAGCTTGGACTTCATCTCCGGCGACGAGACCATCACCATCACCGTGACCGACAACGGCGCGGGGGGCGTCACAGGCAACGCTCAGTCCACGTTCGCCATCCCCGTGAGCGTCGTCCCGGTCAATGACCCGCCCGAGTTCGTCAGCTTCAGCGGTTCGCCCACGGTCGCCGGCACCGAGGACACCGCCTCGGTCGTGCCCTTCGTGGTGTTCGACATCGACAACGCGCAGCCGGCCGCCTTCCCCGTCTCGGGCGGCTCGGCCGGGTTCACGCTCACGGCCACCACGCCGGGCATCCTCGGCTCGTTCAGCGTGGCGTTCATCGCCGCCGCAGGCCCGAACCAGGGGCAGTGGGCGCTCACGCTCAACCCGGCGCCCAACGCCAACGGCTCCACGCAGATCACGTTCGTGGTGCGCGACCCGCTCGGCGTCTCGGACCCGCTCTCGCGCGACACCGTCACGTTCACCTACAACGTGGCCGCCACCAACGACGCGCCCACCATCGCCAACGTCACCAACGTCACCATGGCCGAGGACACGGTCGGCAACGCGGTGCTGAGCTTCAATGTCAGCGACATCGACGACGTGCCGAGCACGCTGGTGGTCACGGGCTCGTCTTCGCTCCCGGCGCTGGTGACCAACGCCAACCTGGTGCCCACGTGTGACGCGCTGGGCGCCTGCACGCTCACCATCACGCCGCAGCCCAACGCGTTCGGGGTGGCCACCATCACCCTCACGGTCGCCGACGACGGCCTCCCGCCGGGCACGGCCTCCGCCAACTTCCAGCTCACGGTCACCAACGTGCCCGACGCGCCCGTCATCACGGCGGTGGCGGATCGCACGGGTGCCTCGGCGCTCACCGAGGACCTCGCCAGCGTCGTCGCGGTCACCGTGCAGGACCCCGACCTGTGCAACGCCGCAGGCGGCGTCAACGGCGCCGAGAGCATCACGCTCACGGCCTCGTCCAGCCAGACCACGCTCCTGCCCAACGCCAACCTGGTGGTCGCGCCCACGGGCGGCACGTGCGCGCGCACGTTCAACCTCACGGCCACGAGCGGGCTCAACCAGTTCTCGCCGCCGAGCGCCACGGTGACGCTCACAGCCACCAGCAGCGACACCCTCAGCGGCACCGACGCCTTCGCCGTGGAGATCAACCCGGTGGATGACCCGCCCGTCATCTCGGCCATCGCCAACCAGACCATCTCCGAAGACGGCATGACCACCGCGCTGGCCTTCACGGTCACGGACGTGGACACGGCCATCACCCTCGCCGACCTCCAGGTGCTCACCAGCAACGGCGCGGTCGTCCCCGTCAGCGGCATCACGCTCGTGAGCACCGGCGGGTCGGGCAACGTCACCAACTGGACCGTGCAGGTCACCCCCCTGCCCAACACGTTCACCAGCGGGGTGCCCGTGACGGTCACGGTGCGCGTGCTGCCGGGAGACGCCAACCAGACGGACGAGACGTTCACGGTGACCGTGAACCCCGTCGACGACCCGCCGGTCATCACGCAGATCGGCACGCAGCCCATGGACGAAGACACCACGGCGATGATCACGCTGACGGTCACGGACATCGACTCGCCGTGCAGCGCCATCACCCTCAGCGGCACTAGCAGCGACACCAGCGTGGTGGCCAACCCCGGCATCAGCGACGGGACCATCTGCCCCAACCACGTGCTGGTCATCGCCCCCGTGGCGGACCAGTTCACGAGCCCGCCCGTGGGCAACACGCTCGACATCACGGTCATCGCCAATGACGGCACCTCCAACTCGCTGCCCATGACCTTCGCGCTGGACGTCCAGAACACCGATGACTCGGTGGTGGCGGCCAACAGCGCGTTCGCGACCACGTGGGGTGTGCACCTCCCCGCCGCGGTGGCCCGCACGCTGACCGCGAACGACCCGGACCCCGTGGACACCGTGGCGTATCGCGCCGACAGCGGCACCACCACGCTGGGCGGCTTCTATCAGGTGTTCGCCAATGGCACGTTCGTCTACGCGCCGCCCACCATCTACGCCCTGGGCGGGCCCACCGGCACGGCCGACACGTTCCCCTTCCGCGCCGTGACCGGCGGGGACACGGGCGCCGACCCGTGCAACGCGCCCACCTGTGACGAGGCCACCGCCACCGTCAACCTCTCCGGCGTGCAGCAGCTCATCATCGACGACACGGTGAGCTACGCGGCGTGCACCGACCTCCCCGCCGACGAAGAGGGCGCGTGCGGCACGGACTTCCGCCCGTTCCCCACGCTGGGCACCGACGCCGTCGAGGCCGACTCGGTTCAGTGGGCCACGCTGTTCACGCTGCGCTTCGGCAGCGGCACCTACGACACCGACGCGAACGGGCTCAGCCTGCGCGCGCAGCAGACCGTCACGGGCATTCCCATGCCCACCAGTCCGGTCATCCGCAACGCCACTGGGCGTGCCGTGGAGATCGACGCGGGCGCAGCGGGCGCGACGCTCACCGCCGTGGACATCCTGGCGGGAGGCGGCGAGGGCGTGGACGCACGCGACGACAGCGTCACGCTCACCAACGTGGACGTCACCTGCACCGCAGCCGGCGCCTTCCACGCGGTGCGTCTGGGCGGGGCCACCAGCGCCAGCACGCTCACCGACGTGGCCATCGACCGCACCAACGGGGGCGGTGTCTCGGCTGCGCTCTTCTCCTCGGGAGGCGGCATCACCCTCGGCGGCACCGTCACGGTGGACGCCGCAGAGGCCTCCGGTGTGGTGCTCTCGGCCACCACGGTGAGCTCGTTCTCGCTGGCCTCCGTGATCGTCGATGCCACCGCGCTGGCTGTGGCCAACCGCGGCATCGCGCTCGACAACGTGACCGGCACCGTCACGGTGGTGTCGGCCGACATCACCACCCGTGGCGGCATCGGCATTCGCCTCAACGCCTCCACGGGGCTCACCCTGAACGCCGGCGGCGCTGGCGGCTCGATCACCACGGAGGGCGCGCGCGCGCTCGAGGTGTCCGGCGCGGTCGCCACGCTCACCCTCGATGACGTCACGGTCACCGGGTCGGCCACGGGTGCCATCAACATGACCGGTGCGGGCGGCAGCAACGTGGCCATCGGCGTGCTCTCCGCCACCACCACTGGGGGCACCGCGGTGTCCCTCAACGGGCCGCTGACCTTCGGCGTCTCGGGGGCCACCTCCACCATCACGGCCACCGCGGGGCCGGCGTTCGTGGCAGCCAACAGCGCGCTGGCCGTCACGCTGCGCACGGCGGCATCCAGCGGGTCGGCCACCACCGGTGTCTTGCTCACCACCACCACCGGTACGTTCACCGTCACCGGCACGGGCACCACCACGGACAGCGGCGGCGTCATCGCCTCGCCGGGCGGGGTGGGCGTGGTGCTCAGCTCCGCCGCGGGGGTCAGCCTCGCCAACCTGACGGTGGACGCCGACGCCGACACCGGGATGACCATCACCGGGGCCAGCACCGTGTCGCTCGACAACCTCGAGGTCACCCAGACGGGGACCGATGAGACCGGCATCACCGTCATCGACCTCACGGGCACGCTCGCCATCGACGGCGCCACCATCTCGGGTACGGGCCTCGAGCGTGGCATGTTCGTGTCGGCGGCCACCGCGAGCCCGAGCGCGACGCTGACCTTCAACGACCTCGACATCGAGACCGAGATCATGCCGATGGGGGCGCCCATTCATCAGGCGCTGGTGGTCTCGGCTTCCGGGACCGAGAGCGTGGACGTGGTGCTGACGGGTGCCAGCCTCATCACCCACGGCGCCCCGAACTCCGCGGCGCTGCAGGTGAGCGCGACGGGGGCCTCGGCGGTGCAGGTGGACACGCTCGGAAGCACGCTCAGCTCCACCTCGCGTGGCCTCTGGGCGCTGGCCGACGGAACCTCCACGACGCGCGTGCTGGTAGACACCACCGCCATCTCCGCGGTGCGCGCCGCCGCGTTCCTAGACGTGCTCGCGCCGGGGGCGGCGCTGTCCTACGACATGTCGGGCGGCTCGCTGGTCATCGCAAACGGTGGCCCCAACCGCGCCGCGTTCGACCTCTTGGCGGAGGAGGGCCAGGCCGACATCCTGCTGGACGCCGTGACCGTCACCGCCCAGAACGCCACGGGCATCCTCGCGGTCGCGGCCGGGGACTCGGACGTGCGCATGAGCGTGGTGAGCTCGCCAGTGACGCTCACGTCGCTCACGGCGTCGTTCGTCGGCATCGAGGTGGCGACGTCAACGGGCTCGACCGCCACCATGAGCGCGGCCCTCGACGGCAACACCGTCACCGGCGGCGGCGCCGACGTGGGCATCCGCGCGCGCGCCCTCGCGGCTGGCAGCACCACCTGCGTCAACGCCGAGGACAACGCGTCGGCGGGCGTGACGTCCAGCTACACCATGGGTCAGACCGCTGGCACGTTCCAGTTCACGGGTTGGAACGGCGCCTTCACGCTGCTGGCCAACCTGATGGTTCGCGGGAACACGGTCACGGGCGCGGCCCCGGTGGCCGTGAACACCATCGCTGCGGGGATCTGCACGGCGCCCACGGCCGTCACCCCGCTCTGACCGACGTTGGCGATCACTTGCCCGTGAAGACGGGCTTGCGCTTCTCGAAGAAGGCCGTGGGGCCCTCCTTCGCGTCGGCGCTGCGGAACACGGGACCGCCCAGCTTCTCTTCCTGGGCGAGCGCCTCGGTCTCGGTGAGGCCGTCGCTCTCCACGAGGCTGCGCTTGATGGCGCGCACCGCGAGGGGACCGCACGCGGCCACGCGCTCGGCCAGCTCACGCGCCTTGTCGAGCGCCTGGCCGTCTTCCACCACGTAGTTGATGAGACCCCAACGCTCGGCTGTCTCGGCGTCGATGCGGCGTGCCGCCAACAGCA
This sequence comes from Sandaracinaceae bacterium, assembly GCA_016706685.1. Lineage (NCBI taxonomy): Bacteria > Pseudomonadati > Myxococcota > Polyangiales > Sandaracinaceae > Sandaracinaceae bacterium. Next base: position 153,898 of record JADJJE010000015.1, read on the forward strand.
TCTCGGCGGCTCGCGCGTAGCCAATCTGACGCCGCAGCCGGATGGTGGACCCGCCCAGCGGGAAGAGCCCGAGGGCCGCCTCGGTGACGCCGAAGGTGGCGCTCTTGCCGGCCACGCGCAGGTCCGTGCCCTGCAGAATCTCCGTGCCACCTGCCACAGCGAACCCTTCCACGGCGGCGATCACGGGGACCGCAGGGCGGTACTCGCGCAGCAGCGCCTTCCAGTGGATGCGCGGCTCGGTCTTGAAGCGCTCCTGCAGCATGAGTGTGCGCTCGTCTTTCTGGCCGAGCTGGTTCTCCTTGAGGTCCGAGCCCGCGCAGAAGTGGCCCCCCGCGCCGGTCAAGATGATGGCGCGCACCTCGGTGTCGTCGTCACACATCTGGAAGGCGTCGGCCATCGCGATGAGCATCTCGAGGCCAAAGGCGTTGCGCTTCTCGGGGCGGTTCATCGTCAGGGTGACGATGTGGCCATCGCGGTCGATCTTGAGTTGGTCAGACGTAAACACGGTGCTCTCCTAGAACGTGTTCTATCTCGCGGGCGCAGCGCGATCAACCCGCGCGTTCGGGCCACGGGCTGCAGGCGCTCACTCGGTGCGCAGCGGGCCCACCCAGATGCCCAGAAAGGCGTCCGGATGGCGCACGCCGAAGGCCCGCAGGTCATGGCGCGCCTGGTCGATGAACGTGGCGCCGGCGTCTCCTCCGAGGGCCACGCCGTGTGCTGCGCGCGCGATGGTCGCCATGGTGGCCATGCCGCGCCGGCGCAGCTCCACCTCGGCCTCGTGTAGCGCCACCATCGCGTCGGTCTCTCGACGCCGCTCGATCAGCAAGAGTCCGTCCAGCAGCCGCGCCAGGACGTGCTGCGCGGGGGTGGCGTCGGCCCGGATCCCACCGGCGATGCGGTCGGCCAGTGCCAGCGACTGGCGCACGCGCAGCGCATGGCGACCCGAGCGCGCGCTGGCGAGGGCGACGAGGGCTCGCCCCATGTGCAGCTCCACGTCCAAGTGCTCGATGCCCAGATGCGCTCCGCGGGCGTCAGGACCGAGGGTGGACTGCACGCTGTGCTCGGCGTGCTCGGTGTCGCCCTCGTACAGGTGCGCGTAGGCGGTGGCCAGGTCGGCTAGCGCGTACGGCAGCGGGGCGGACGAGCGATCCCAGACCGACCGCACGCGCTCGGCGCGCCGCAGCACCTCTGCCGCGTCGCCTTCCGCCAGCTTGGCCAGCGCGCACGTGCCCGTGGTGAGGGTGGTCTCGAAGAAGCGATCGGCGCGCGGCTCGGCGTCGGACAAGAGCCCCTGGATGCGCGCGGACATGGCACGCAGCTCGCCCAGCTGCGTCATGGCCCACAGCATGTACGTCTCGGCCACCGCCAGCTCCCAAACCTGTGCCCGCCCCCGCTCCCGCGCAGTGCGCAGCGCGCGCGCCAGCTGACCCCGCGCTTTGGGGTAGTCACCCGCGGCCACGCTCAGGATGCCGCGCAGCAGCGGCAGCAGCGTGGCGGCGCGCACCTGCGACTCGGGGTCGGTGGGGGTGAGACTGGTAGCCCGCGCGAAGAGCGCGTCCACATCACGCCGCGCGGCCTTCCCGCGCAGGCCGGTCATGAACGCCTCGGCCCACAGCGAGCGGGCTAGACGCCGAGGGTCGGCCAGACGACGCGCGTAGCGCTGATGTCGCAGCTGCAGCCAGCCGGCGCGCGTGGGGTCGATCAGCGCGAGGCCCGTCACGGCCTCCCAGTGGGTGTCCACCAGCTCGGGCAGCAGCGCCTCATCGCTCGCCGTGAGGGCCTCTCCGAGCACGCGCCGCGAGCTCTCGGCCGCGGCGGCCACCACCCGCGACACCAGCGAGTTCGGGATGTCCAGCAGCTCGGCGCCGAGCAGCGTCAGCTGGGCATTCATCGCGGCCTCGCCCTCTTCGAGGTAGCCGCTGCGCAGCAGGTGCCCCGCGCCGATGCGACGACACTCGTGGGAGAGCGGGGTGGTGGGCGCCGAGTCGGCCGCGCGCACGTAAGCGCGCCCTGCCTCGGCGCCTCGGCCTGCCAGCGCCAGTGCCTCGGCCAGGCCGCGCCGATGCTCGAAGGTCACCGCGTCGTGCGGCAGGAGTTGCACGGCCATCTGCGCGAAGCGCGCCGCGCGCTCGAACCGCAGCGAGGTGCGCGCCGTGTTGGCGGCCGCCACGGCGAGCTGCGCCGCCAGCTCGTGCAGCCCCGCTGCGCGTGCGTGGAAGAGCAGCGTCTCGTGGTCGTCGGGCCGCTCGGCCCGCACCGCGTCCAGCAGCGCCAAGTGCAACGTCACACGGCGCTCGGGGTCCAGCTTGGCGCGCACCAGCACGCGCACGCGATCTTCGTTCACGTCCAGACGCAGCCCGCGCCCGGCGGGCAGGCTGCGCACCAGCTCCTGGCGGCGCAGCACCGCCAGCGTGTGGGCTTCGTCCGCGAGGCCGCCCAGCGCACGCAACAGCACGGTCAGCGTCTCGCGGTGGGTGGCCAGCGACACCGCCTCCAGCAGCCGGCGCGCGTCTCCCTGCAAGAGATCGATGCGCGCCTGCAGCACGTCCACCACGGGGTGCTCGTCGAAGCCATCGCGCGCGCGGGGGGTGGTCTCCACATGCTCGGCCAGCTTGCGCACCAGGGCGGGCAGCCCGGCCGCGCGGGCAGCGATCTCGGTGGCCCACTCGTCGTGCACCCCGTCGCCGAGCCACGCCTGCGCCAGGCGCTTGGCCTCCTCCGTGGACAGCGGCGCGAGCTCCATCTGCGTCAGTCCGCCGAACGCCTCGGGGCGCCGCAGGATGTCGTCGTACATGGGTGCGCTGTCTGCGTGCGGTTCGCTGCTCTCCACCGAGCCCACGAACAAGATGGGAGGCGAGGACGGGTGCCCCAACAGCGCGCTCAAGATGGGCAGGCTCTCCTCGTCGCCCCAGTGCAGGTCGTCCACGATGATGAGCCACGGTCGGTTCTGACCTACCGCGTGCACCAGACGTCGAAGCGCGTCGAGGGCCCCGCGCCGCACCTCACGCGGGTCCAGCGAGGATGGCGCCGTGGCGCGCGCGCCTGGGTCCGGCGCCAGCGCGGGGACGCGCGCCAGCATGGGAAACAGCGTGAGCAGCGGCTGAATCTCGTCGGGTGCCAGCTCGCTCCCGAGGTCCACCTCGGACGAGCGCAGGTACGTGACCAGCTCGTCCAGCACCTCGTCGAGCGCTCTGTGGGGCACGAACTCGCGCTCGTAGCAGGCACCCACCAGCACGTTGGTGTGCTCTGTGCCCCGCACCTCCTCGGCGAAGTGACGGAGCACGGCGGACTTGCCCACGCCACGCGGCCCCTGCAGCAACACCGTGTGCCCGTGCCCCGCGCGCGCCACCTGCTGGAGCGAGGCACGCAGCGCGGCGAGCGGCGCGTCACGGCCCAGGAGCGGGACGCTGGCCAGCAGCGGTGTCGGACCCAGCGAGTCGCCGAGGGTGGCGCGCAACTCGAAGGCGCTCGGCCGGAGGGCAGGGTCGATGGACAGCAAGCGCATGGCCAGCAGCTCGAGGTCCACGGGCACCGTGGCCTGCGTGAGCTCGCTGGGCGCCACCGGCGTCACGCGCTGCTTGCGGACCATGATCTCTTCCGAGTCCCCCGCGAAGGGGCGCACACCCGCCAGCGCCTCGTAGAGCATGACGCCAACACCATAGAGGTCCGACGGCGTGCCCAGCGGCGCGCCGGCGGCTTGCTCCGGCGACATGTACGAAGGCGTGCCCACGATGGCGCTGCCCTCACTCGCGGAGCGCAGGTCCGTGACCAGCCCGAAGTCGCAGACCACCACGCGCCCGCCGCGCGTCACCAGCACGTTCGAGGGCTTGATGTCTCGGTGCAGGCGCCCCGAGCGGTGCACCACGTCGAGCCCCAGCGCCAGCTGCCCGAGGGCGTCACGCAGGCGCCCCTCGGACAGCGTGCCGGTGTCGACGTGCACGAAGGGCGACGAGCCCGACCCCGTGGGCGAAGCGTCCTCCGCCACGGCCACGGCCTCGGAGTCGCGCGTCTCGCTGCGGCGCAGTTGGTAGCCCGGGCGCACCCACTCGAGGAAGTTCACCCCGTCGATGCACTCCATGGTCACGAGCCACTCGCCGTCCCAGCAGAGGAGCTCGTGCAGTTGCAGGAGGTTGGGGTGGTCGAAGCGGGTGAGGGCCCGGAACTCGCGCTTGAGCCCAGCGATGGAGTCGGCCGTGGGTTTGCGCAACGCCTTGACCGCCACCACCGCGTTGCGCTCGTGGTCGAACACTCGGTAGACCGTGCCGCCTGCGCCGGACCCGATGGCCTCGGGGTTGGCGAAGCGACGTCCGCGGGCGCTGCTCAGCCAGCGCGGTGGCGGGGCGCTCATGGTGACTCGCTCCGGCGTCTCATGGCGGTCAGATGAGCCGCTCGAAGTGCGGTCGGAGCGCCTCGATGGGGCGCAACCGGGTGTTGAGGTCGTGGGAGATGCGCAGGAGGCTGGTCTCGGTCTCGGTGCGCGCCACGCTGCGGTGGGTGGCGCGCAGGGCCACCTCGGACTGCTGCTTGCGCGCGCTCGACTCGATGTCCTCCTGCTGCCGCCGCAGCTGCTCCAGCTGGAACATCAGGTCCTTGATGGGCGTGGCCTCCCAGGCGCGCATCCACTCCCCGTAGGCGGCCGTGGCCTCGCGCATGCACGCCAGCACCTCGGGGCCCGGCACGTGCGGATGCTCGAGGTGCAGCGCCTCCACCCGCTCGAGCTGCGCGCGCCACGTCTCGGGGTGCGGGCAGCGCTCGCGGAACTCGGCGCGCGCGTGGCTGAGGTCCGCCGCCAGCGTGGAGATGGCGCGCCCCAGCTGCGCACGGCGCGTGCGCAGACCGTCGTCCAGGTCGTCCAGCTGCGCCACCAGCGCGTGGTCCGTGGCACGCGCGCCGCGCAGCGACTCCACCGCGTGGGCCAGCCGGTCCACGAGCGCCAGCAGGTCTTCGGGCTGCTTGCGCGGAAAGCCCAGCGCGATCATCTCCCGGTACACGGTCACGCGGCGGCTCCACGCGTCCAGGTCGAGGTCGGTGCTGCGTGACCGCGCGCCGTCCACCGCGTTGGCGCTCACGTGGCGCATCACGCGCGACTTCTGCGTGGCGAACGGGGCCAGCCGCTTCTCCACGATGTGCGCGTCCGCCGGGCGGTCGATGGGCTTCTTGGCCAGCATCTCGGCCACCAGGCGCGACAGCCCCTCGGGGCACTTGGGCTGCTTCAGGCGCACGTCGGGCGGCGCCTGCTCGAGGTGCATGAGCAGGTAGCCGGGGAGCGTGGCCGCCTGGAACAGCGGCTCGCCCGTGAGCAGCTCGTACAGCACCACGCCCAGCGAGTAGATGTCGCTCGCGGCGGTGTCGGGCTCTCCGCGAAACCGCTCGGGCGCCATGTACTGCGGGCTGCCCACGAAGTGCCCGGCGGCCGTGAGGCGCGAGTCGTCGTTGCCGAGCGCGATGCCGAAGTCCACCAGCTTGACCACCGGCTCGCCGTCGTCGCTGCGGCACACGAAGATGTTCTCGGGCTTCACGTCGCGGTGCACCACGCCCAGGTCGTGCGCACGCCCGAGGCCACGCGCCACCTGCAGCCCCAGGCCCGCGGCGTCGGCCACGCTGATGCTCCCCGCCTGCCGGTAGCGGTCGAGCGGGCTGCCCACCAGCAGCTCGCACACCAGGTAGGGTACGCCGTCTTCGGTGAGCCCGAAGTCGTAGACGTCCACCACGTTGGGGTGCGCCACCGTGGCCGCCGCGCGGGCCTCACGCTCGAGGCGCGTGCGCACCTTGGCGTCGTCGGCGAAGCGCGGGTGCAGGATCTTGATGGCCACCAGGCGCCCCGGCTTCAGGGTGTGGGTGGCCGCGTAGACGGTGGCCATCCCGCCGGCGCCCACCACGCGCTCGATGCGGAACGTGCCGCCCACCAGGCTGCCGATGCGCGGATCCGCGATGTTCTCGAGCGGCGTCCCATCCACCAGGCACACACGTGCCCCGTCGGGGTGGTTCAGCCGGCACGTGGGGCAGATCAGCATCGGCCGGAAGGATACCAGGGTACCGGGGGGCGGGGTCCACTCCCGGGCGAGTGTGCCTGGCGGCTCAGATGGGGGGCGGCATGGTCAGCACCGTCACGAGGGGCAGGGCCAGGAGATTTCCTGGCCATGAGACGCCTCCCCCCCAGCAGTGGGCTACGCCGCCGGCGTCGATGCCGCACGTGCGCGAGCCCGAGGATTCGATGTGGATGAGCTCGAGCCCGAACGCAGCCGGTGTCGGTGTCGGTACCGACACGACACTGACGATGCCGAGCTGTGTGTTCGAGTTGGGGCCCCAGCCCACCCAGGTGCCATCCAGACGCCGCGCGAGACATCCGGAACGGCACACCAACCTGTCGGCGTCGGTGAGACCCGCCACCAAGATCGGCGTGCTCGTGTCGGCCGAGCTCCCGTTTCCGAGGGCATGGCCGCTGCCACTTCCGAAGCACAGCACGCGTCCGTCGCTGCGCAGTGCGCACGTCGACGAGGACCCCGTCGCCACGTGGGTGATGTCGGTGAGGAAACCAACCCCGCCAACGCCGACAACGCGCTGCGGCGTATTCCAGATGCCCGAAGTCGATCCCTGCCCGAGCCGCCCGTACGACGCGCTGCCCCAGCAGTAGACGTCCCTGTCTGCGGTGACACCACAGGTGTGCTCCGGGCTGAGGGACAAAGACGTGAACGTGAGTCCGCCGCTCACCGCCACGGGGGTGGCGCTGCAGCCGTTGGTGCCGTTGCCGCAGACTCCAGACGTGCCGCCTCCCCAACACCACGCCGCGCCGCCGGTGTCGAGGGCGCACGTGCGCTGCGAATTGTTGTAGCTCATTCCACCCACGAAGACCTGCGTCGCCGGCCCCATGGCAGAAGCGTCCACGACCAGGGGCACCCGCGAGCCGGAGGTCGCCGCGACGTTGCCGGCGACGCCACCTCCCCAGCACCGCACCGTCCCGACGTCGTCCAGCGAGCACGCGCGCGTCTCGCTCCGCTCGACCTGCGTGATGCCGTTCGGCGTCAGCACTTGCGGCAGGTAGCGCGTCAGGCCATCGGCGAAGCCCGCTGTGTTCCCCTCGCCCCAGCACTGCAGCCCCGCGTCGTCGATGGCGCACGAGGCCCCGTCGCCGAGCGCGATTGCCGTGACGTTCGAGAGGCCGAGCGGGATGTGGGGGCTGGTGCCGTCGCGTGGGCCGTCGCCGAGCTTGGGTTCGTGGGGCGAGCCCCAGCACGTGACCTCGTCGCCCGCGAGCCCGCAGCAGACGTACTGGCCGCAGTGGATGGCGCTCGGCAGACGCGTGAGGGGGACCGTCATCGCCACGCTGGCGGCCACCGCACCCGCGGGCCGAATCGTCTCCCCGAAGCTGGCCGCAGCGCTGCTTCCCCAGCACGACACCGTTCCGTCCTGGAGCGCGCATCCCAGGCTGTACCCGAGTGTCACCGCGTCAGCGCCACCGGGCACGGACAGGGCTGTGGGGCTCAGCAGGTGGCCGGCCCCGCCCGTGCCTGCGCTCGTGGCACGTCCCCAGCATGACCAGCCCGATGCTTGCCGTGCACAGACTGCGTTGCTGCGGTGGTCCGCCGCCAGCTCGAGCACGCCAGTCAAGCTCGCTCGAACCGGGACCAGCGAGGACATGGTCACGCCGTCGCCGGTGGCGCCATAGCCCCAACAATAGACATGCCCGTGGCCGGTTCGAGCGCACGCCCCGCCGTCGCTCACCTGCAGCTCCACCACGCCTGCCAGGCTGGGCACGCGCGTGGGCGTGGGGGTGACCGTGGTGTGCCCCAGCCCCAGCTGACCTTCGTCGTTGTCGCCCCAACACCACACCTCGCCGCTCGACTTCAAGGCGCAGGTGTGCAGGACGCTTGCTTCCACGGCCAGCACCTCGCCGAGTCCGAGCGGGGTGGCGAGGCCGGCGACGGACGCCGTGTGGCCGACGCCGAGCTGGCCGTAGTTGTTGGTTCCCCAGCAGCGCACCGTGCGGTCGGCCAAGCGCACGCACGTGTGGGAGTATCCAGAGCTCAGTTGCTCCACGCCGCTCAGGGTGGACAAGCGCTCGGGCACGTACATCCCGGTGTCGCCCCAGCACGCGACCTCGCCGTCCGTGAGCACCAGGCACGTTTGGTTGGCTCCGACCGAGAGGCGCTGACCGGACAGGCATCCGAGGTCGCACGTGTCGTCCCGCCCGCACACGTCGGTGCCGCTCTCGTCGGTCTGCCCGTCGCAGTCCTCGTCGATGGCGGAGCAGAACTCGGCGGCGCCGCCGTGGATGGTGGCGTTGGCTTCGTTGCAGTCGTCAGCCGGGAAGGTGCCGGCCTCGGCCGAGCTGCACGTGGCGCCGATGGGAGCGTGGCCATCGTCGTCGACATCCTCGTCCGTGGACACGCCGCCGGGGGTCGCCACCATCGAGCAGTTGTTGTCCACGCGGTCGCATAGCTCAGCGGCACCGGGGTAGATCGATGGGTTGGTGTCGTCGCAGTCGCCCGGCACCGCGCTGTAGCCCAGTGGCGGGTCGCACGTGGTGGACGTTGTCGGCTCAGCAGAGTTGCCCACGCCGTCGTCATCGAGGTCGCGGTAGAACGTGTAGCTCGTGCTCTGCTCGTCAATCGTGGTGTCGCAGTCGTTGTCGAGCCCGTCGCACAGCTCGGTGCCAAAGGGCCGCACGTCGCGCTCGAGGTCGTCGCAGTCGCCGGCGCTCGAGGCCCAGCCCTCCGGGCGTGCGCAAGCCTGAACGGGAGTCGCGCTCTCGTCGCCCGCCAGGTCCATGTCCACGTCGGGCCAGTAGGGCTCGAGGCTCAAGTTCTCGTCCACGCTTCCGTCGCAGTCGTCGTCCACGACGTTGCAGGTCTCGGCCTGCCCGGGCTTGATCATGCCCGTGGCGTCGTTGCAGTCGAGGCCGCGCACGGTGCCCGCCGTGGCGTCGTAGACCACCGCGATGCCGCATGCGGGTGATGGTGCTTCGGTGACCTCGTTGGCGCACACGGCGCTGAGGAAGAGGTCCTGGTCGGCGTCCAGCGTCCCCACGGTGCAGGGGTCGCAGTCTTCGTCGTGGCTGGTCAGGTCGCAGACCTCGTTGTTCCCCGGAAAGCGCTGGTCGTCGTCGTCGTCGCAGTCGTCGCCGCCGCACGCCGCGTCGGGGTGCCCGTCGCCGTCTGCGTCTTCGCAGCCCGTTTCGCACATGTCCGTGGCTTCATCGCAGCTCGCGGCTGCACACGGCAGCGCGCCCAGCAGGCAGCCGTTGGCAAGCGCGTCCGGGCTGCTGGGCATGCACAGCTCGGGGCCCGTGCAGAACAGCTCGTCATCGCAGTCCGCGTGACTGGTGCAGGGCGTCACCACGCTGGCGTCCCCCGCAGGTGTTCCAGGGCTGCCGCAGCCCGCGTACAAGCTCGTCAGCGCAGCGGCCATCATCCAAGCGGGGGCGGTCCTGATGCTCATGCTGTGCCCTTCACTCGCCCTCGCGCGAGTCACGTGTTGGCCCCAGTGTATCCACATGGGCGGGGATCTTGGCCAGGACTCTCCTGCTCTGCGGGGTACGCAGCTCCCTCACGTTCCTCCCCACGTGCGAGGGTGAGTTCACTCGTCCTCGTCGAAGGAGCCCGGGTCCACGTCGGCCATCTCGGTGGGCGGGATGCCCCGAAAGCGGCTGCCGGGCGCCACCAAGTTCTCCACGAAGCCGATGCCCTCACGGTCACCCCAGCGGAAGCGGCTGTGCTGCTCGTACCACATGGCGGCTTCCTGCGCGGCGTCCATGGCCTCCTCGTCGCGCTCGTCCCAGTCGTCGGGCAGTGGCGCCAGCACCACCGACCCGATCTCCTCCACGTCGATGACGTGCTGCACGCCGTCCACCGTCTCGAAGCGCAGGCGCCGGCGCTTGGCGCGCTTCCGGTGGGGCTCGTGCAGCTCGAGGATGTCGTGCTCGAAGCTGCGGATGGGCGTGACCTGCCCGGCCGTCGTGGTGATGGCGCCGTCCACATAGAGCGGCTTTCCGTCCTGGTCTTCCTGCAGCCAGAGGTTCACGCAGGCGTCGTCGAACTGCGCGTTGAGCCACGTGTAGAAGGGCAGGGCGGTCCAGCGGCGCACGCCCCAGCTGCGGTTCTTGTGGCCAATCGGGTCCACGAAGCGGTGCTCCCCGATGCGCACCTCGCCCGTGAACTGCGAGCTGGTGGTCAGGTGCTCCATGTCGATGATGGGGTCCGGATCGCCCGCCAGGAACACGTGCTTGAAGTGGTAGCTGGGGCAGCGCGGGCGCCACACCAGGTCCGCCAGCAGGCCCACCTCGGCGTCTTCGAAGTGCAGCTTCCACTCCTGGTGCGGCGTCACGATCTCGAAGCGGTTCTCGCCCACCGTGATCACGCGTCCCGTGGATTCCTCCAGCTTCTGGAACCAGATGCTGCGCACGTGGCGCGTGCCCACCCGCGCGAACACCGCCGAGCGCAGCAGGTTGCGGTGCGGGAACACTTCGAGCGTGGCGAAGATGCTCAGCTCGCCCGCGCGGTCCGTGATGAAGAAGTACGTGGCGTCGTCGAAGTCGCGGTGCGGGTGCGACGCCTCGCGCAGGGTCTTCGCGTCCTGGTGGATGGGGTAGTCGTCCAGCTCTCCGATGCGGCGCATGGCGCGAGGGTGCCTTCGACGCGCGAGCCGCGGCAAGCCTCGGGTGCGTGCGCTTCCTGCCCGAGGACCCCTTGACGGGTGTCGAGCGTTCGAGGCAAGACGGCGGAATGCTCTCGCTCTCGCTCGCCGAGTTCCCGTCGCTCTCGACCGAGGAGCGCCTCGCGCTGGGTCGTCAGCTGGCCCACACCCTCGGCCCCGCGTGGGCGGCGAGCGGAGAGCTGGTGGGCTCCTCCCAGATGATCGAGCTGGTGCACCAGAGTGGCGTGGCGTTCGTGGTCGTAGGCCGGGCGCGCTTCGAGCGAGGCCTGCGGGATGCGGAGCGCGACGCGCTGATCACCGCCATGCTCGGCCCGCAGGGGGAGGACGAGGCCGAACTCGACCTGGAAGCGGAGCGCAGGTTCATGGCGCGGCAGATTCCCCCCAACGCGATGGCACCCGAGCTCGTCGAGGTCCCCGCGTTCCTCATCAGCCGTGAGCCGCTCTCGGTGGCCCGCGCGGCCAGCCTCGGCACGAGCCCGCTGCAGGATCTCGGCTATCCCGAAGCGCTCGCCGACGCCTCCGAGTGGGGCGCATTCACCATGGACCTGCCCGATGGACTTCGGATGCCGACCGAGGACGAGTGGGAGCTCGTCGCGCGCGAGGGCGGACCGGGGTCCTGGATCGTCCCTGTGCCGCCGGACGGCTTTCCGGGCATGTGGCCACCCGCAGAGATCTTCGCCCTCGAGAACGCGTTGGGCCTCCGTGCCATGGCCGTCAGCCAGGTCTTCGCGAATGGCTATCGGCGTGGCATCGGCGACGGTCGCGGCAACTGGGGCGGCTCGAGCGGCAACGCCGAGCTCCATGCGGCCGCGCGCTGGCCCGAAGGCTTCGGAGCATCACGGCTTGCACGCAGCTTGTGAGCGCAGCCAGTGCGCGACCGTGGGTCCGCCGCATCCGTCGGCGGGCGGCCCGGGCGCCAGAAGCTGCTAGACCGTGGGCCTGCCGTCCCTGCCTCTGCCGGAACCCATGAGCGCCTCCCCCAAAGACCCCAACGCGCAGCCTGCTCCGGGCACGCTGCAAGAGCTGTTTCCCGCGCTAGCCCGGCCCACGCCCGCGCTGCCGCTCGAGCCGCTGCATGCGCGCGTGCTCACCGTGCTCGAGCCGGCAGGCGCAGCGCTGGTGCTCACCTGCTGGCGCAACCCGGGCGGCGCTGCGGGTCTGCACGCGGGCCTGCGCCCCAAGGTGGAGGCCGCGCTGGTGGCGGAGCTGTCGCGTCCGGCGTCCGAGCTGGTGGAGCTCACGCACGAGCTGCGCTTCCTGCGCCTCGCCGTGTTCGACGAGATTGGTGGAGACGTGCCCGGCGCGCTGCGGGCCTTCGGGCTGCAGCCGGTGTCGCTCGACGCCGTGCGTGAAAGCGGTGGCTGGCGCGAGGCGCTGGCGCACCTGCGCGGCGAGGCCCAGCGGCACGGCCACGTGGTGCCCGACGAGCCGCTCATGGCCTTCGAGGCCGACATCCTGCTGCCCGGGCGCACAGCCAGCGGTATCGCCGCGCTCGAGCAGGCGCTGCGGCAGCGCCTGGGCGATGAGATCTTCGGCGTGCGCCCCGGCGCGCTGTACGCCCACCTGGCGGCGCTCACCCCACAGCACTTGGGCCTCACGCTCACGCCCACCTGCGAGGGCCTCGCCGCGCTCGAGCACGAGTTGATGTCGCTGGCTCCGGGCCCCATTCGCCTGATTCCCCCCGCCATCTTCCAGGCGCTCTGCGACTTCGTGGCCGTCATCGCCGCGCGCGAGTTCCAGCGCCGCGTGGAGTGGGCCCCGAGCGACCCGGACGAGCTGGGCCTCTGCCCGCCGCCGCTGGTGCGCGCGCACCTCGACGGGGCGTGGGTGCACATTCCCCTCGGGCTTCACCTCCTGCGCTGGTGCGTCATGCCCGTGCAGCCGGGCGAGGTGGTCCCGCCGCTCTGCGACTGGGTGCTGGACCAGTTCGGGCAGCGCTGAGGCGGCCGTGCCACTCGACCCGAACGACCTGATCCCGGACGTGCGCGACGGCCTCACGCGCGTGGAGCGCGTGATCCTGTTCTGCCTTCACGAGACCCAGAAGGAGTTCCCGGGCCGCAACGTGCCCACGGCCACGCTCTACGGGCGCGTGGTGGAGCACATCGACATCAGCGTGCCGCAGTTCCAGCGGGTGCTGCAGCGGCTGACCGGCCGCGGGGTGTAGCGCACCCAGGCTGGCCGGCGCCGCGGCTCAGCCTTGTCCCGTCGAGTCCAGCTGGTCGTCGCTCTGCACCGAGACCAGCGCGGGCCGCCCCACCACCAGCGGGTCCACCGCGCCCACTGCGGCCAGGTCCTTGTTGGCGTACGGCAAGCGGTGCAGCAGGTAGCGCATGGCGTTCAGGCGCGCGCGCTTCTTGCAGTCGCTCTTCACCACGGTCCACGGTGCGTCCGAGGTGTCGCAGTGCAGGAACATGGCCTCCTTGGCGCGGGTGTAGTCGTCCCACTTGTCGAGCGACGCCACGTCCACCGGGCTCAGCTTCCACTGCTTGAGCGGGTGCGCCTCGCGCTCCTTGAACCGGCGCCGCTGCTCGGCCTGGCTCACCGAGAACCAGAACTTGATGAGGTGCACGCCGCTGCGCACCAGGTGCCGCTCGAACTCGGGCGCCTGCCGCATGAACTCGTCGTACTCCTGGTCCGTGCAGAAGCCCATCACGCGCTCCACGCCCGAGCGGTTGTACCAGCTGCGGTCGAACAGCACGATCTCGCCGCGCGTGGGCAGGTGCTGGATGTAGCGCTGGAAGTACCACTGGCCCCGCTCCACGTCGCTGGGCTTCTCGAGGGCTACCACGCGCGCACCGCGCGGGTTCAGGTGCTCCATCATGCGCTTGATGGCGCCGCCCTTGCCGGCCGCGTCGCGCCCCTCGCACAAGATGACCACGCGCTGGCCCGTCTCCTTCACCCAGGCCTGCAGCTTGAGCAGCTCCACCTGCAGGCGGTACTTCTCCCGCTCGTAGCGCTTCCGGCTCAGCAGGTTCTTGTAGGGGTAGCGGCCGTCGCGCCACTTGGGGTGCAGCTCGGTGTCCGGGTCCACGCCCAGGGTGGTCGGGCTCTCGGTCTCCCGGTCGAACAGGGCCTTGCGCAGGGCCTTGGCTTCATCGGGGGATGCGCCGGCGATCAGCGCCCGAAGCTGCGCCACGGCCTCGGCATCCGTGAGCAACCCACGGCTGTCCTTGGTGAGCACGTCTCGCACGACCTCGGCCTGCTGCGTGTGCGTCCGCAGTGTGCCGCGGGCCACGCGCTCCGCCGAGGCAGGGCCCACCACGGTGTCGCCGGACGCCACGGCTCTCGGACGCCGTGCTCGGGCCGGTGCGGGGGGAGATGTTGGACGGGTGGTCTTGCGGGCCATGAAGGTTCCTCCGGGGGAGTGATGATGGCATCACCCATCCGTCCGAGCTTGCGCTGGGTCAATGCCTCCCGCGAAAAGCGCCGCGCTTCAGCGCGTCATGATGGCGATGCACGGGCGGAGGCACGTCTCCCAGGCGGCCCCCGTGACGTGGTCGAAGTGCGGGTCACACTCCCCAGCGGCCTGCACCAAAGCAGCGAGCCACTGGTCGTAGAACTCGGCCTTGATGTCCAAGCCGCGCTCTCCGTGCGAGCGCGCGATGGTGGCCAGGTGCTCCATGCCGTCGGAGAAGCCACCCGCCGCCCGCGCCACCAGGTAGAGCGAACCCCGCAGCACGCTGCGCTGGCGGTTCATGTCCACCCCCGCGAAGCGGGCCGCCACGGCGTCGCTGCTCTTCAGGAAGATGTCGTAGAAGCGCTCGAGGAAGGTCTCGCTCGCCGCGCACCGAAAGAGGCTGTTCTCGAACGTGGTGTAGGTGGCGGGGTCGATGGCCGACATCGTGAGGCGCTCCGGGGGAGGCCCCATGCTCGCACGGCTTGCCGTTCGCATGCTATCGGCACTGTGACGAGGCGCCGCGGGGTGCACCCCGGCAGCGGAACGTGAGAGGGCCCGAGCCGCTCGCAGTCGAGGCGGCCCAGGCCCTTCCGAGCGGTCTGAGCAGGGCGCCTACGGAGCTGGGCACCCGATTTGGTTGTGATTGTATCCAGTGCCTGATCCGCGAGAGATCATGGGATTTCCCGTCGAGGCGGAAGCCACGGTGATCCAGGCAGTGACAGCCGAGGCACGGAAGATCTCCTCGCTCACTGTCGTGGTGAGTCGCTGCACGAGCTCACCATCGCTCGTCCGCGCCACCAGCCAGAAGGCGTTGCCCGACCCTTCGAGATCCAGCGTGCTGTTGAACGTGCTCGCCCCAATCGGCGTCGCCACCGTGCGGGTGCTCGTGACGACCGGACACAGGGTTCGCGCGTAACCGCTCAGGCAGTTGAGAGAAGCTGTCAGGTAGTGGAAGCGGGGAAGGTTGTCGGGCCCCACGTACGCAATACCCACGCCGAAGGTGCTGACCGCCACCGTGGGGTTGCTGCCTGCGCCCACCGCCGCGTTCGAACTCACCACATGGCCCGCCGAGACGAGCGCCACGTTCACCGTTGGAGTGAGGCCCGTGACCCAGGTGACCACGTAGCCGCCGCTTGCGCCGCGCGCCGCGATGTCCATGCCCAGTTCCGCGCGCGGGTTGCTGCCGGGGAGGGCCACGGAGGTCGCCAGCGCTCCCGCGAAGTCGATGTGACCCACGCGAATCGACGAACCCGACTGGAAGACGGTCATGGCGTCGGTGCTGGAGTTGGCGGCCACTCTCGCGATGCCATTCACCGCGTTGTCGTTGATGAACTCCGAGTCTTGCGAGGCAGGGGCTCCACTGCTGAGGCCGATCCGCTGGACGTTGACTCCGCTGCCCGCTCTCGCGCTGACGGTCACCCACTGCGTGTCCGAGACCCGCCCGACGTCTACCGAGACCACGTTGCTGGAGTCCAGGGCGGTGGCGCTGTGGGTCACCGTTCCGCTCGCGTTGGTGCGGTACACCAGCGCAACGTCTCCGTAGCGTTGAATGCCCACGAAGCCGCTACCGTCGCTCGCCAGCTTCGCCGTGTGGCCCACCGGGGCACTCATGCTCGTAGAGAACGCCCGCACACCCTCGTCCACGAAGCCATCGCAGTCCTCGTCGACGGTGTTGCACACCTCGCTGGGCGGAGTGCACGCCGCCGCCCCCGGAATGCCACACATCGCCGTGCAGCTCCCCGTTCCCATCGTCCCACAGGTCGTCGAGCACGCCACGCTCGTCCCCAGCACGCACGTGAACGCCTCGTCCGACGCGCCACTGCAGTTGTTGTCCTCGGCGTCGCACACCTCGGCGTTGCTGGTCCAGCACACATCGCACGTGTCGTCGCAGTCGTTCTGGTTCACCACGTAGCCGTTCGGCACCCCGCAGGCGTCCATGAACATGGCCGGATTGCCGTGTGTGTCGGCGTCGGCGTCCCGGAAGAACCGCGTTGTGACGCCTTCGTCGATGCCGCCCGTGCAGTTGTTGTCGAGGGTGTCGCAGGTCTCGGATGCGCCGGTCCAGCACACGTTGCACATGTCGTTGCAGTCGTTCGCCGTCGTCACGTAGCCGTTCGGCAGCGAGCACGCCTGCATGCTCATCCCCGGTGCGCCACGGTTGTCGCCGTCCTGGTCGCGGTAGTACGTGGTCCGCACCCCCTCGTCCACGCCGTTCGAGCAGTCGTCGTCCAGCCCGTTGCACGTCTCGGGCTGGGGTCCCGTGCTCCCCGTGCACACCACGCTGCTGTTCACGCACATCAGCACGCCGGCCACGCACTCGCCGGTGTCCGTGCCGCACACGGCGCCGCCGCCCGGGTTGCCGTTGTCGTCCACGCCGTCGCAGTCGTCATCGTCCCCGTCGCACTCCTCGGCGGTGGGGCCCGTCGCGCCTTCGCAGTCGCCGTAGACACCGGCCGCCGTACACGTCTGGGTGCCGAGCGCGCACTGGCCCACGTCCGTGCCGCAGTCGCGCGTCTGGCCCACAGCGCAGTCGCAGTCTTCGTCCACCTCGCCGTCGCAGTTCTCGTCCTTCGTGCCCTCGCAGACCTCGGCGATGGCTGGCGCCACGCCGCCCTCGCACGCGCCCAGCACGCCACCCACGCAGAGCTGCGTGCCGGTGGAGCACTCGCCCTCGTTGGTGCCGCACACCACCGCGATGTCCTCGTCCACCTCGCCATCGCAGTCGTTGTCTTCCCCGTCGCAGACCTCGGCGCCCGTGCTGCACACCGCACAGGTGTCGTCGCAGTCGTCATTGTTGTCGGCGTAGCCCTCGGGGGCGCTGCACGCGGAGACGGGCTCACCGGCCCCCGCGCCGTCGTCGTCCGTGTCGGGATAGAAGTTGGTGGGGGTGCAGGCGTCATCACCGCCGTCGACCAGCGAGGTGCCCATGTCGGGGGCGGCTTCACACACGCCAGCGACGAGCACGGTGCCGGCAGGGCAGCCGAGATCCTCGCGGCAGCCGGAAAGAAGAAGCGTCAGGCCGAGCGCGCACGCCAGCGGGACGACGATGGGTTTCAGGTCGTTCATGAGTAAGGTCCCCTGCTTTCGAAGTTGGAGTGAAGGACTCCCGCGTTCTCGGCCCACCCGAGCCGAGGTTGCTTGCGGAGAGGAAGATTCAGAAGGCGCCCGAGACCGTGACCCACGCGCCCTCGCGCGAGACGCTGACCTCGGGCGACACGTGCGCTGGCCGCAGCGCGTAGATGAGCGGCACCGTGAGCAGCGGAGCCGCCGCGCTGGCGAAGAGCACCGCGCGGTCACCCCCCTGCTCGCGCTCGATGCACTGCCGCCGGTCCACCCCGAAGCCCGGGCAGCCGGGCCGCCGCAGCGTGGTCCCGATGCTGGCCACAGCGAGCCCAACCCCCAGTGCCCCCGTGACCCATGCGCCCACCGGGACCCCTTGGCGCCGCGGCAAGAGCACGGGGAGGGTCGCCGTGGCGAGCAAGCCACCGCCCGCCGCCACCAAGGTGGACGGCAACCGCAGGTCGATCCACGCGGCTTGCCGATCCAGCGCGAACAGCTGCGCGAAGGCCTCGCCGCGCCGGACGCGCGCGATGTGCAGGCCCGTGGCCGCCACCAGCGCCGCGGCGCTCACTCCCGAGGTGATCCCCAGCGCGATGCGCCGGCGCCGCTCGCTGGCCTCGCGCTCCGTCAGCGCGTCATCCAGGTCCCCCCCCTCGTCATCGTCTGCCCGGTCTTCGTCGGCCTGCCGCTCCGGCGCGTCGGGCAGCGCGAGCGCCACGCCCACGCGCGCCTCGGGATGCTCGAGGTCCACACTGCGGCCCGCGCGCAAGTGCCGCACCGCGTTCGAGAGCGCAGCGTCGGCATCGGCCGGCTGCGCGGCGTCCACGGCCAGCCACGCCGAGCTGGCGCCCGCCGCGGAGATGCGGTCCACCCGCAGTCGCCCCGGTGCCTCCAACCACAGCAGCCACACTTCACTGGCGCTCATGGTCTCGCCCAGCAGGTTGGCGTGGGCACCGGCTCGCTCGCGGGCCAGCTCGGCGCTGTCGTACAGCAGGCCCAGCCCAGGGCGCGACCGGATGGCGTGGTCGAACGCGCCGTCCACGTGCACGGCCGTCTCGCCGGCGCCCACGCGGATGCGACGGATGCGCCCGCGCTCCACCTCGTCGCACTCCACCTGCAGCCGGTACTCACCCGCCGCGATGCCGTCCATGCGGAACGGGGTCCGCCCGAACGAGATGCCATTGAGCCGCACCGCGCAGCCGGCGGGCTCACTGGTGACCACCAGCTGTCCAGGCGCCTCGGCCGCGATGTTGCGGTCCACGCGCTCGATGATGGCGCGCACCTCGGGCGTGTGGCGGTAGGGACTGGGCTCGGCGCCGGGCACCAGCTGCCGGCAGGCGCGCGCCTGGTTCATGGCGCTCGCGTCGTCGCGCGTCTCCACGTAGGCGCGCACCATGTAGAGGCACGTGTCCAGCACCTGCCGGGCGCGCTCGGCCTCGCGGTTCAGCTCCTCGGCCGCGCCGCTCGAGAGCGCGTGAGCCTCCAGCAGGTCGGCGCGGGCGCGGTCGTAGTCCGCGCGCGCCAGATGCCGCACGGCAGACTGAGAGCGGGCCACCCAGCGCTCGATGTCCGACGCGCTCAGCTCCACTGCGGGCGAAGACACGTGCGCCTCGAACGATGCGCTGGCGTCCTCTGCCGGGAAGGTGTCCACCCGCTCAGCGGCGAGCGCCCGGACCAGCGCGGGGATCCACTCTCGCGCCTCGGCCAGGTCGCGCTCCGACGAGGCCGGCAGCACGAGCGCTGTGTTGCCCGCTGGGGGCTCCACGCGGGCTGCCGACCCCTGAGCCAGGCCCACCTCGACGTCCAGCGCCACCCACGCTGAGACGACCATCAAGAATGAGAACGCACGGAGGCGAGTCCCGGAAGGCTTCCGAAGAGGAGCAGTCACGGGCGCACAAGGTGGCTTATGTAAGTGAATGTCGCAACCCACGTATAAGCAAGCACTTTCGGCCACATGTGCGTCAATTGCGCACCACGCTGACACATGGCGACGCGGAGCATGGTGTATCGTCACGCGGTGATCTCCTCCCCCCTCATCGACGCCCGCGCGCCCGAGTTGCGTGCCCGCCACACGATTCTGCTCGATGCCCGCAGCGGCCCGGACGCGCGCGCGCGTTACGCCGCCGAGCACCTGCGCGTGGCCCGCTTCATCGACCTCGAGACCGACCTTTCGGCGCCCACCGCTCACCCCGAGCAGGGCGGCCGTCACCCGCTGCCGCCCATCGCCACCTGGGCCGCCACGCTCGGCCGCCTTGGCGTCGGGCCCGACGACAGTGTGGTGATCTACGACGACCAAGGCGGCGCCAACGCGGCCGCGCGCGCGTGGTGGATGCTGCGCGCCGTGGGCCATGAGCGCGTGTGGGTGCTCAACGGAGGCCTGGCCGCCGCGCGGGACGCCAACCTGCCCTGCGCCAACCGCGAAGAGGCGTGGACGCCGAAGCCACCGTATCCCTGCACCGCGTTCACGCTCCCCACGCTGGACCTCGCCGCGGTGGAGGCCTCACAGCAGGACGGCTCACGCGTGCTGGTGGACGTGCGCAGCGCCCCGCGCTTTCGCGGCGAGCAGGAGCCCATCGACCCCATTGCCGGCCACATCCCGGGCGCGCTGAATCACCCGCTCTCGCTGCACCTGGGGCCCGACGGACTGTTCCTGCCACCCGAAGTGCTCCGCGCGCAGTACGAGCAGCTGCTGCAAGGCCGACCGGCGAGCGACATGGTTCTCAGCTGCGGCAGCGGCGTGACCGCGTGCCACGGCTTGCTGGCCATGGAGCACGCCGGCCTGCCCGGCGCCGCGCTCTACGTGGGCAGCTACAGCGAGTGGTGCCGCGTGCGTCCGGTCGGCACGGCGCAGACCTGAGCCGCGCACGTCTCAGTCGAAGTTGGGCGCCCGCTTCTCCTGGAACGCCATCATGGCCTCGCGGAATTCCGGCGACACCATGCGCCGCTTGAACTCCTCGTTCTCCCGCTCGCGCGCCGCCCGTGTCTCCCCACGCGTGGCGTGCCGCATCAGCCGCTTGGTCTCGCGCACCGAAGCCGGCGGCTGCAGCGCGATGCTGCTGGCCACGCTCATCACCCGCGCCATGAGCTCGGCGCGCGGCAGCGTTTCCAGCACCAGCCCCACCGCCAACGCCTCCGCGGCGCCCATGTAGCGCGCGCTGAACAGCAGCTCGGCCGTGCGCTGGTAGCCCAGCACGTGCGGCAGGAGGAAGCTGCTGCCGGCCTCGGGCACCACGCCCAGCGTCACGAAGGGGCACTTGAGCTTGGCCTCGTGCGCCATGAAGTTGATGTCGGTGTGCAGCAGGATGGTGAGCCCGATGCCCAGGCCCAGGCCGTTCACCGCCGTGAGGATGGGCTTGCCCAGCGCCTCGAGCGCGTCCAGCAGCACCTCGAAGCCAATCACCCCCGTGGCGTTGCTCATGCCCGCCATCTCGGTGAGGTCTTGCCCCGCCGTGAAGGCGTCGCCCGCCCCGGTGAGCACCACCACGCGCACCTGTGGGTCGGCGTCGGCCTCGCGCAGCGCCTCGGCCAGCGCCAGGTAGAGTTCCTGGTTGAAGGCGTTGAGCGCGCGTGGGCGGTTGAGCGTGAGCACGCGCACGCGCCCCTCGTCCTTGGTCAGCAGGCAGCTCGGGGCAGGGGCTTGGGGGGTGCTCTCGGTGCTCATGGGCCCTCAGGAGGCGGCGCTGGTGGGCGCCAGCGACTGGATGATGTGGCGCACGCCCAGCCCGAACTCGGCTTCCTCCACGAAGCGCGAGAGCTTGGGGGCCAGCGACACCAGGTTGGGGAACTCGGCGATGTTGGCGGACTCGAAGCGCGACCGCAGCTGCCGCTGGTACTCGGCCGGGTCCTTCGCGCCGCTCTCTTGCTGCTCGCGCGCGGCCACCTCGATGGCCACGGCGCCCAGGGTGTAGCTCACCAGCAGGTGCAGCCCGCGCGCGCAGGCGTCGGGGTCCAGGCCCCCGGCGCGCATCTGCCCCAGCAGGCGCTCGGTGATGCGCAGCGACTGCAACCCATAGCTGGCGCTGCTGCCCAGGAGCGGCAGCACACCCGGGTGGTGCAGCAGAGACGCGCGCATGCGCATGAAGGTGACCTCGATCCACGCCTGCCAGCCGGGGGTGTCGTGCTCGGTGGCCTTGCCCTCGGCGATGACCAGCTCGATGAGCCCGTCGAGGATGTCGCCCTTGTTCTTGAAGTGCCGGTACACGGCCATGGGCGTGACGTCGAGCTCCTGCGCCAGGCGCCGAATGGTGAGCCCGCCCAGGCCTTCCGTGTCCACGATGCGGAGCGCGTCCTCGAGGATGCGCTCACGCGACAGTCTGGGCCGGGTCGTCATTGTGTACGGAGTATACATGCCATCGCCGAGCGGTCACGCCAGGAACAGCAGGCTCCGCGCCAGGCGGCCTCAGCTGCCCATGAGCGGGGCGATGGCAGCAGCGTCCAGGTACTCGTCGAGGCGCCGGATGCGGCCGTCTTCCACGGTGGCCACCAGGCAGGCGTGGGCACGCACCGGGACGCCACTCGCGCTCCGGCAGGCCAGCACGTGCTGCTGCACGAAGCCGGTGGGCGTGGGCTGCACGCGCACGTCCTCGTAGCGCAGCTCGCTCACGCCGCTGGCCAAGAAGCGGATCACGCCCAGCATCTTGGGCTTGCTCAACGTTCTCCCGCTGGTGTTCTGGAAGACCACCGCGTCGTCGTGATAGAGGGCGTCCACGGCGGCCACGTCGCCCGCGGTGATGGCGGCAATCAGCGCGCGCGCCACATCCGTTGAGTCACTCATCGCGTGCCTTTCCGAACACCTTCGAGCCCGGCGGAAGCGACCGCGTGAGCCACACGTTGCCGCCCACCACCGAGCCACGCCCGATGATGGTGTCGCCGCCCAGGATGGTGGCGCCGGCATACACCGTGACCTCGTCCTCCAGTGTGGGGTGGCGCTTGGTCTGGCTGAGCGCCGTGTCGCCGCGCGGCAGGCTGAGCGCGCCCAGCGTGACGCCCTGATAGAGCTTCACGTCGTTGCCGATGACGCAGGTCGCGCCAATCACCACGCCCGTGCCGTGGTCCACGAAGAAGCGCTCGCCCACCGTGGCCCCGGGGTGGATGTCCATGCCCGTGATGGAGTGCGCGTACTCGGTGATGATGCGCGGCAGCAGCGGCACCCCCGCGATGTGCAGCTCGTGCGCGATGCGGTAGGCCGTGATGGCCTCGATGCTGGGGTAGGCGAAGACCACCTCCTCCACGCTGGCCGCCGCCGGGTCGCCCTGGAACGCGGCCACCACGTCGCCGTTCAGGCGCGTGCGCAGCCGGGGGATGGCGCGCACCAGGCGCAGCGTGGCCTCTTCGCTCCAGTTGACGGGCTTGCCGGGGCAACGGCCCACGCGGTGCTCGTAGGTGCAGGCGCGCGAGATCTGCTCCACCAGGATCTCGGTGGCCGGGTACAGCCGCTCGCTCAGGGCGTAGCGCAGGTTCCCGCGGTTCAACGAGCGCTTCGAGTAGAAGCCCATGTACAGGATGGGCTTCAAGTGCTCGTAGGCCTCGATGACCTTGCGCTCGTTGGGCAGCGCCGCGCTGTCGAGGTTGTTGATCTCCTCGGGGCCGTCGTAGCTGGCCACGATGTCGTCGAGCGCGCTCGATAGATCTTCGTGGCGGGTGATGTCGCTAGTCATGACCATGACGATCGCACGAGCGCGCCACCGAGGCCACGTCTACGGCGTGCAGCCGTTGCTCGGGGGCGGGCTCACGGTGCAGGCCAGCGTCTCTTGCCGCACCTGAGCGGGGCCGGCGCAGGGTGCGTTGCGCCCCACGAAGACCGGGACGAGCGCGCCGGGGCTGCGGTCGAAGCGGCAGAACTGCTCGGGGCTGCCGTCGTAGTTCCAGTCCTCGGTCTCACCGCCGAACCACACCTCGCAGCAGCCGTTCACGCGGCGCACTTCCATCCACGCGCTCCCGAGCGGGAGAGACTCGAAGGCGCGGCCTTCGCGGCAGGCGGACACGTCCAGGAGGCCTGGGATGCCGTCGAGGCTCTCACCGCTCGAAGCGGGTAGGGGCTCGATGAGCGTGGGCGGGTCGCCGCAAGGGCTGCCCGGCCCGATGGTGGGCTCCTCCGAGCAGGCGGTGAGCAGCGCTGCTGCGAGCAGGGTGCCGCAGACCCTCCAAACCAAGCGAGTTGGTTGTCCCATGCGTCGAGTCTAGCGACCGGGTCGCGCCTTTGCCATGCGGGGCCGAGTGGCAGACATCAGCGCGCTCGGTGTTCGGTTCAGACAGCACCCAACCCGGTCATCTCGAGCACGCGTGACCATTCGGCGCGAACGCGAAGTTCATCCAGCCACTGCTCGATGTAAGGTCGGTCGAGCGCCGCGCCGGAGGAGACGACCACGCCTGCGACATCCGCGAGCTGTCGCTCCGAACCGCCGGAGAGCCGGCACCACTCGAGCTTGCTCAGCACCGTGTCTTCCGGTGTGACGACGGTGATGGAGAGACCGCTCCACTCCTCCGCGCGCCGGCGCTCGAACTCGCGCACACTGAACGACCGCGCCTTGCGGATGATGAGGTCTGCCTTCCAGCCGGTCTCGAGGTCGATGACGTTGAACATGTCGCGCGAGGCGAGCGCACGCAGCGCTGTGCGACGGTCGACGTATGCGCGATCCGCGGGCAGTTCGTGCAGAAACGCCTGGAGGGTGCTCTCGGTTGGATCGATGACGATGTCGACGTCTTGCGTCGAGCGGGGACGGCCGTGCAGCGTGCTCGCAAACGAACCAGCGAGCATGTAGGGAACGCCGGCCCGGTCGAGCCACGTGGTCATGGCGAGGACGAACGTCCGCAGCGGATCGGTCATGGGTCGAGTCGCGGGGCGCGAGGGTAGGCCTTCACGAAGAGCTCGTCGCCGAGGCGCTGCCGGATCTCGGCGAGGCGCACCGCTGCGTCGTCGTATTCGGGGTGCCGTGCGCGAATCCCGGCGCGCGTGAGCGACACCAGCTCCTCGCTCATCGCCACGGCCATCGAGAGGCGGCGCTCGGGTCCCATGTGCTTCCAAACGGAGAGCTGCACCGCCCATGCCTCGGGCGTGGTGTCGGAGGGGCGAAACCCGTCGCAAGAAGGTGCAGCGTCTTTCCGATCCGACATGGGTGGCAGTATAGCGCGGTCTCCAGGCAGCCGGCCGACCCTACCGCAGCGCCTTGGCCATGCGCGCCCACCGCCGCGCTCCCGGGTCACTGCTCAGCAGCCCGCTGATCTGCCGGAGCGCCTGCGAGCCGGTCTGCGCATCGAAGAAGTCCGCAGGCAGCGGGCGGCCCCACTGCTGCAGCGCCGCGCGACCGAACTCGCCCTCGCGCGGGACGATCTCGGCGTTGAACAAGTCGCCATCGGACACGTGGCCCAGCACGGCGCCGTGCGGGTCGCGCCAGTAGTCGAAGAGCGCACTCCCCGCTTCGTGGCGGCCAGGGCCCCACACGTGCTTGGCGCCCACGCCGTAGAGGTGCTCGCTGCCCACGGCGATGTCGTCGAAGTCCAGCACCTCGAAGGCGGCGGAGAGCAGGCGGGCGCGCGGGCCCTCGAAGAGGGCGATGGCGTGGTGGTCCACCGGAGTGCGGCCGAGGTCCACGCGCAGGTAGGCGGCGGTGGGCTGCGCGCTGCGCTCGCCCAGCACCAGGTAGTCGGAGGCGATGAGCCCGAAGGTCTGCATGAACCAGCCGATCTCGTGCTCCACGTCCGGTGCCTGCCACGCCACGCTGGCGAGGCGCTCCACCTGCGCGGGCCCGCGGTCGCGGCGCTGCGGGCTGTTGATGCGGTGGCGCTGGCGCACGCGGTTGGTGCTCAGGGCCGCGCGGGTCTGCAGGGGCTCGAGTTCCCGCGCGCCGAAGGCCACGTGCACCGAGAGCCCGGAGGGGGAGCGCAGCCGCACGCGTTCGCCGCCGCCGGCTTCGTCGCTGGGCTCCACCTGGCTGGCGCCCGCCACGCGCGTGAGCACGTCCAGGTCGCTGCGCTGCCCGGCCAGGAACACCACGCCGCCGAAGCGGGGCGTGGGCGCGCGCCGCACGGCCACCAGGTGGTGCGCCGAGGAGCTGCCGCGGAAGTAGTCGCCGTGCACGTCTTGGGCGCTGCGCCGCAGGCCGAAGTCCAAGAGGAAGTGGCGCATGTCGTCCAGCGCCGGGCGCTCGAGGATGATGTGCGAGAGGCCCACCACCTTCATGAGCGGCGAGCGCGCACGACCACGCGCAAAGATGTCTTCGGTGGGGGACTCTGGGAAAGCGGCTGCCGACGCGGGCGGAGGGACGCTCGTGCTCATGCGGGCGATGATACGCTGCTGGGCGCGTCCACAGGGAAGAAGCGGCCCGTGCTGGTGGCCAGCAGCGTGCCCAGGTGCGAAACGCTCGCGTCGATGACGCTGTACTTGGGGTGCGTCGCGTCCATGATCTGCGCCCGCACGGTGAGCGGCAGGCCCATGTGCGTGGGGCGCTCGTAGCGGATGTTCAGCGAGCCCGTGACGAAGATGCGCCCCGTCAGGAAGAAGCCGGCGGCGCACGAGTACTCGTCCAGCATGAGCGCCAGGATGCCGCCGTGCACGGCCCCCGGCCCGCCGCGGAAGTGCTCGGCCGGCTGGTACTCGCCCGTGATGCTGTTGCCCTCGCGGCGGAACACCAGGCGCAGGCCGATGGGGTTGGTGGGCGAGCAGCCCACGCAGCCGGTGTCGAACGGGAAGTGCAGGTCCACGCCCTCGGGGGGCAGGCGGTGCGGTGGCGCTTCGGACGTCATGCGGGGCTCTCCGACGGATCGTTGGCTTCGGGTGCGGGGGTGTCGGGGCGCGCCGCAGGGGCCTCGGCGGCGCGCATGCGCGCGTGCAGCAACGTGGCC
The DNA here is from genome assembly GCA_016706685.1 of Sandaracinaceae bacterium. NCBI lineage: Bacteria > Pseudomonadati > Myxococcota > Polyangiales > Sandaracinaceae > Sandaracinaceae bacterium. The sequence goes on from JADJJE010000015.1 coordinate 179,849, forward strand.
GCCACCAGCGTGAACAGCACGCCCACCGGCACGGCCCACAGCGGCAGCTCGTCGGTGCTGGCCAACTCGGTGCTCTCCGAGAAGTGCATGGCCAACGTGGCCGCCAGGTTGTTGGTGAAGTGCGCGAACACGGGCACCCACACCGAGCCCGTGCGGTGCCCCAGCCACGCCAGGTAGAAGCCGAGCGGCAGCACGCCCGCCATGTGCAGCGGGTCCATGTGCAGCGCGGCGAAGAACACCGCGGACACCGGCAGGGCCACGGCCGGCCACGGGATGCTGCGCTGGAGCACGCCGCGGCACAGCAGCTCTTCGCCCACGGCGGGCATCACGGCCAGGAAGGGCACCAGCACCCACAGCGGCTGCCCTGCGACGGCCGCCTCGATCATCTCGAGCGAGCTCTGCTCCGGGAAGTACGGCTTCAACGTGGTGACGATGCGGTCGGCCAGCGGGCCGAGGCCCAGGATGCCGAGCGCTCCCCACAAGAACGTGCCGGCCGGCGCCCCGCTGAGACCCAGCGCGCTGCGGTGTGGGACGCTCGCCACGAACGGGAAGAGCGCCGCCACCACCAGAAACACCAGCAGGTTGGCGATCTGCCCAGCGGCCAGCATGGGGAACGAGATGAGCGCCTGAGGGTTGCCCACGGCCGCCATCACCCCGCTCGGGCCGTGCTCCGCCAGCATGATCACCACCAGCACGGCCACGTTGGCGATGACCAGCATCACCACCGCCACCAGCATGGCCAGCATGCCCTGCCACCAACGCAGGCGCAGGCGCGGGACCGCGGGTTCCGGCAGCCCCGGAGGCAGCGGGATGTCTTCGGCAACGGGAGGCGCAGGCTCGTCCACTCAGCCCACTCTGTCCGGTCGCTTCTCGCCCAGCAAGAGCTTGGCGAAGCTCTCGTAGCGGTCCGTGTCGATCTCTTCGGCTTCCACCGCGGCCAGGATGGCGCAGCCCGGCTCGCTCAGGTGCTTGCAGCTGCGGAAGCCGCACTGCCCCAGGAACGGCCGGAACTCGGGAAAGCAGCGCGCTAGCGAGCCGTCGGGGATCTCGAAGCTGGCCAGCTCGCGGATGCCGGGCGTGTCCGCGATGAAGCCGCCCCCGGTGAGCGGGTGCAGGGTGGCCACGCGCGTGGTGTGGCGGCCCTTGCCGTGCGCTTCGCTGGTGGCGCCCACGCGCAGGTCGAGGCCCGGCTCGATGCAGTTCACCAGGCTGCTCTTGCCGGCGCCGCTGGGGCCGCTGAACACCGACACGCGCCCCACGAGCGCCGCCCGCAGCGCGGCGATGCCCGGGTCGTCTTCCGTGGCGGTGCTGGTGCGGAAGCTGCGGTAGCCCAGCGACTCGTAGAGCGTGAGCGCGTCGTCGATGTAGTCGTCTTCTTCGATGCGCAGGTCGTGCTTGTTGGCCACCAGGATGGCGTCCACCCCGTTGTGCTCGGCGATGACCAGGTAGCGGTCGATCATGCGCGGCACGAAGGGCGGGGCCTCGTAGGCCATGACGATGACCAGCACGTCCAGGTTGGCGATGAGCACGTCTTCGCGGTGCCCGCCGCGCGCGGGGTGCTGGCGCGAGAACACGGTGCGGCGCGGCAGCACCTCCTCCACGGTGACGCTGCCGTTCTCGGCCTGGGCCACGTGCACCTGGTCGCCGATCACGCACAGGTCCGTGTTCTGCTTCACGCGCTTGAGCCGGCCGCGCAGGCGCGCACGCACCACGCCGGTGGGCAGCAACACGTCGAAGAAGCCCGCGGTGCTGCGCAGCACGATGCCGCGTGCCTGGCCCTCGGGCAGCACGGGGTCCACTTCGGGCGCGCGGCTCACGGCCTGTCCCCGCGCCGGATGAGCAAGGGCACCCCGGAGTTGCCGTGCAGCAGCATGGCCGTGTCGCCGCGCGCGCCGCGGTACGGGGCGCTGGGCATGTCGCTGTTCTTCACGCCGCGCAGCTCCCCGCCCAGCTCGAAGCGGTCGGTGCGCGGGATGGGCGTGTCCTCGATGCCCACCACGGTGACGCGGTCGCCGACGCGCACCACGAGGGTGTGCAGGCCGCGCTCCCGCTCGGGGTGAGTGATGCCGGCCTCGGCCAGGGCGGTGCGGGTGCCGCTCGGCAGCAGCAGCCCGGTGCTGGACTCGGGGCTGGCCAGCAATAGCGGGGCGTCTTCCATGCGCACCACCACGAGCTCGTCCTCATCCGTGCGGATGGCGAAGTCGCACGCCTCGAGGATGCGCACGTGGCGGGCCCGCGAGACCAGCTCGCGCACCACGATGTCCCCGTCGGCGGGCGCCCCGATGCTGATGACCTGGCCCGTCTTGCGGGTGCCCAGCGCCTCCGGAAAGAGCAGCTTCTCGGCCGCCAGCTGACTCTCCTCGTCGGCGGACCAGAGCGCCAGGGTGAGCTGGCTGTCCAGCACGTAGCGGATCATGGCCAGCACGATGAACACGTTGAGCGCAGCGAAGAACGTGACCACGGTACACACGAAGAGCACCACCACCCAGCCCGCCAGCACGGGGCTCATGCTGTGGAGCGACCAGTAGAGCAGCACCAGCACCGGCGACGCGATGAGCGCGTGGCCCACCCAGCGCAGCACCCGCGCCACACCGCCCTGCAGGGTGCCGAAGAAGCCCTTTCGCTGCGCGAGCCAGGCGTGCCCGGGGCCAATCGCCGTTCGCCCGCGGTCCTTGCCGTCCACGCGCGCGGCGAGCCACCACTCGCGGCGGTCGAGGCCAGCTTGGAAACGATGTTGCAGCGCCATGCTGGGCCAGTCCTAGCAGAGTCCGGGGGTCCCGTACTACTCTCGCCGTGTGGGCCGCTTTTTCGTCATCCTCGCCTCCGTCATCGTCACTGGCATCGGGCTGGGCCTGGTTGGGGGCTTCCAGGAGTCGGACGTCCGCATCTTGGGCCTCGCGCCCGTGTGCACCGCTCCCGTGGTGCCCTGCTGGCTCGCCTTCGGGGGCGGCACCGGCGTGCTGGTGGTTGGCCTCGGCGGTGTCGGGGTGGTGGCGCTCACCATCTACGGCGCGGGGGTGCTGTTCGCCACCGGCCAGCTGGCCGTGGGCCTCTTGGCGATCGGGCAAGCGGGGGTAGGGGTCATCGGCTGGATCGGGCAGGTGGGGGCCGGGGCCACCGGCATCGGTCAGCTCATCTTCGGATGGCTGGTGCGTGGCCAGCTCCCCATTGGCGCAGACGGAACCGCCTTCCACGCCATGCTTTTCCGGCAGCTGAAGTCGGCGCTGGGCCCGCTGGGCACGCGCTACGACCTCTCGGCGTGAGGGCGGTTACGCGCTGGAAACAAATTCGCCCGCGTCGGGCGCAATGAAGTAGACGCGTCCACGAAACGCATCGGAAATGTTCGCTGTTTCGCTTGGATATCGCGTAGATAACTTCGTTCGCCATGGATTGACTCGTATCAAAATTCGCATAGCTTCGAGGTGTGAACAGTCATCGCGGTAATCGAAATTCATCGGAAAATTCGCATAATCTTCCGCTGTGCGCGGGAATTCGCGAGACCATTTTAGTCGTCGGAAACGGGATGGTCAGTCAGCGATTCTGCGCGAAGATGCGCGAGCTGGTGAACGTGGATCAGGCGCGGATCATCGTGATCGGTGAGGAAACGTGGCCCGCTTACGACCGCGTGCAGCTCACCAAGTACTTCGAGCTGATGAGCGCTGAGCCTCTGCTCCTGGCCACGCGCGCCTGGTACAAGCAGCACGACATCGAGCTGCGCACGGGGATCAAGGTGGCGAGCGTGGATCTCGCGGCGCGCGAGGTGGTCACCAGCGAGGGCGAGCGCTGCGTCTTCGACCGGCTGGTGCTGGCCACCGGCTCCGCGCCCTTCGTGCCGCCCGTCCCGGGCATCGAGCGCGAGGGCGTGTTCGTGTACCGGACCCTCGACGATCTGGACGCGATCCGGGCCTACGCCGACAAGGCCAAGCGCTGCGCCGTGCTGGGCGGCGGCCTGCTGGGCCTCGAGGCGGCCCGGGCGGTGCAGGAGTGCGGCGTCGAGGCGCACGTCATCGAGCTGGCGCCGCGCCTGATGCCTCGCCAGATCGACGCCATCGGCGGCCGCCTGCTGAAGCGCGCCATCGAGCGCCTGGGCGTTCAGGTGCACGTGGGCTGCGGCACGCGCGAAGTGCTGGGCGACCCGGCCGTCACCGGTCTGGCCACCAGCGAGGCCGACCTGCCGTTCGACATGGTGGTGGTGTCCGCCGGCATCCGCCCGCGCGACGAGCTGGCGCGCGCCGCCGGCATCGGAGTGGGCGAGCGCGGCGGCATCGTGGTGGACGACACGCTCGCCACCAGCGCCCCGGGCGTGTACGCCATCGGCGAGTGCGCGTTGCACCGAGGCATGATCTACGGCCTGGTGGCGCCGGGCTACGAGATGGCCGAGGCGCTGGCGCGCTCTCTCGCGGGCGAAGCAGGGGCTCGCTTCGAGGGTGCAGATCTCAGCTGCAAGCTCAAGCTCATGGGCGTGGACGTGGCCAGCTTCGGTGACGCGTTCGCGGACGAGCGGGACGACAGCGCTCAAGTGGTGGCGTTCCAAGACTTCACCGCCGGCGTCTACAAGAAGCTCATCATGGACGCGGCCGGGAAGCGCGTGCTGGGCGGCATGCTGCTGGGGGACGCCTCGGCGTTCTCCACGCTGTCGCACTACGCTCGCACCGGCGAGGCCATCCCCGGCACCCCGGAGGGCCTCCTGCTGGGCGAGCGGGGCGAAGCGGCCGGCGGAGGTGGCCTCGCGGCGCTGCCCGACGCGGCCCAGGTCTGCTCGTGCAACAACGTCAGCAAGGGCGCCATCGTGGGCGCTGTCCGCGGTGGCGCGTGCGAGCTGGCCCAGCTGAAGGCCTGCACCCGGGCGGGCACGTCTTGCGGCGGCTGCATGCCGCAGGTGGTGGACCTGCTGGACGCCGAGCTCAAGGCCATGGGCCGCAGCACGCGCAGGCGCCTGTGCGAGCACTTCGACCTCACGCGCCGCGAGATGTTCGACGTGGTCCGCGTGCGGGGCATCGACTCGTTCGAGGAGCTGCTGCGCGAGCACGGTGAGGGCGGCCAGGGCTGCGAGATCTGCAAGCCCACCGCGGCCAGCATCTTCGCCAGCCTGCAGAACGAGATGATCCTGAAGAAGCACGACGCCCTGCAGGACACCAACGACCGCTTCTTGGCCAACATCCAGCGGCGCGGGCTGTACTCGGTGGTGCCGCGCATCCTGGGCGGCGAGATCACGCCCGAGGGGCTCATCCGCCTCGGCGAGATCGCGCAGCGCTACGGGCTCTACACCAAGATCACCGGGGGTCAGCGCGTGGACATGTTCGGGGCCACCCTGAACAAGCTGCCGGACATCTGGCAGGAGCTGGTGGAGAGCGGCTTCGAGAGCGGGCACGCGTACGCCAAGGGGCTGCGCACGGTGAAGAGCTGCGTCGGGTCCACCTGGTGCCGCTACGGCATGGACGACTCGGTCGGCCTCGCCATCCGCATCGAGGAGCGCTATCGCGGCATCCGCGCGCCCCACAAGCTCAAGAGCGCCGTGAGCGGCTGCGTGCGCGAGTGCGCCGAAGCCCAGAGCAAGGACTTCGGCGTGATCTCCACCGAGACGGGCTGGAACCTCTACGTCTGCGGCAACGGCGGCGCCAAGCCGCGCCACGCCGACCTGCTGGCCACCGACCTCGATGAGGCGACGCTCATCAAGTACATCGACCGCTTCCTCATGTACTACATCTGCACCGCCGACCGCCTGACGCGGACCTCGGTGTGGGTGGAGAAGCTCGAGGGTGGCATCGACCACGTGCGGGACGTGGTGGTCAACGACAGCCTCGGCCTCGGCGCCGAGCTCGAGCAGATGGCGGCGCACTTGGTGGCGAGCTACCAGTGCGAGTGGGCCGCGGTGGTCAACGACCCCGAGCAGCGCGCCCGGTTCCGGCACTTCGCCAACAGCGACGCCGACGACGACTCGGTGTTCATGATCGAGCAGCGTGGTCAGCGCCGCGTGGCCGACTGGGACCCGCCCGCGGCGCCTCGCAAGCTGCGCTTGCCGGTGCTCTCCTTGCAAGACGCGGTGGCCGCCGCCCCCGTCGCGGTACCGGAAGACGAGCTGGTCTACTTCGGCGAGGTGGCCAGCTTCCCCGTGGAGGGTGGCATGAGCGTGAAGCACGGCGACGTGCAGCTGGCCATCTACCACTTCACGTCGCGCGGCGAGTGGTACGCCACGCAGAACATGTGCCCCCACCAGCAGGACATGGTGCTGGCGCGCGGCCTGCTGGGCGACGTCCGGGGCGAGCCCAAGGTGGTCTGCCCCATGCACAAGAAGAGCTTCTCGCTGCTCACGGGGGAGTCGCTGAGCGGCGACGAGTACCAGATCATGACGTTCCCGGTGGAGGTCCACGACGGCCGCGTGTTCGCGCGCGTGCCCGCCGCAGCCTCCCTCGCGGACCAACTCTGTGCGGGCCACACTGGGTGCGACCACGCCCACGCGGCGGAGTAGGCCATGTCCACCGGAGCCGTACGCCTACCCATCCTGGACTCCGCCGAAGCCGTGGTCCCCACCAGCAAGAAGCGGCTTCCGCTGCTGGACCAGGTGCTGGCCGCCCAACGCGACATGAGCGCCGTGGAGCGCTTTGCCCAGCTGCACGAGGACGTGAACTCTCCGCTGATGGAGCCCTACTACCGCGCGCTGCTGCCGGCCACGCCGCCGGGGCCGGGCCAGCAGTACGCCTTCGAGGTCAACCTGGACGCGTGCTCGGGCTGCAAGGCGTGCGTCACGGCCTGTCACAGCCTGAACGGCCTCGATGAAGGCGAGACCTGGCGAACGGTGGGCGTGCTGCATGGTGGGACCGTCGCCGACCCGTTCCAGAAGTCGGTCACCGGCGCCTGCCACCACTGCGCGGAGCCGGCCTGCATGAAGGGCTGCCCCGTGGGCGCCTACGAGAAGGACGCGATCACGGGCATCGTGAAGCACCTCGATGACCAGTGCATCGGCTGCCAGTACTGCATCTTCACGTGCCCCTACGAGGTGCCCAAATACAACGCCAAGAAGGGCATCGTGCGCAAGTGCGACATGTGCTCGGACCGCCTGGCCGAGGGCGAGGCCCCCGCGTGCGTGCAGGCCTGTCCTTCACAGGCCATCTCCATCAAGGTGGTGGACACGCAGGCGGCCCGCGATGCGGCGCGTGACGAGCAGTTCTTGCCCGGTGCGCCGGATCCCGGCATCACCATCCCAACCACCCGCTACGTGACCAACCGCACCATGCCGGGGAACACGCTGCCGGCCGACTTCCACGCCGTGCGGCCGGCGCACATCCACAAGCCCCTGGTGTGGATGCTGGTGCTCACGCAGCTCTCGGTGGGCGCCTTCTTCGTGGGCGAGGTCTTCGAGCGTGTGCTGAGCGCCGAGGCGCTCGCCGTGGTGCGTCCGTGGCACGGGCTGGTGGCGCTCGTGCTGGGCCTCCTCGCGCTCGGTGCGAGCACGGCACACCTCGGGCGGCCGCAGTACGCCTTTCGTGCGGTGCTGGGGATTCGTACCTCGTGGTTGAGCCGGGAGGTGCTGGCCTTCGGTGCCTTCGCCGGCGCGGCGGTCACCTATGGCGCGGCGCTCTTCCAGGCCGACCACCCCAGCGTGATCCCCGGGCTGCCGCAGCTCACGGGCTGGGCGCAGGCGTCGCTCCCGGTGCTGTCGCCGCTCGTGGCGCTCACTGGCGCACTCGGTGTCTTCTGCTCGGTGATGCTGTACCAGTCGACCCGACGTCGGTATTGGAACGGCCCTGCCACCAGCTTCAAGTTCGCGCTCACCAGCGTGATGCTGGGGCTGGCGTTCAGCACCGCAGCGGCAGCCATCGTGCTGGCGCTGACCCATGCCGACCCGCTGCCCCTGCTCGAGCCTTGGCTCGACTTCGCGTGGCCCATGCTGGCGGCCGCCACGGTGCTCAAGCTGGCAGGTGAGCTGGCGGTCATTCGGCACCTCCGCGCTGCCGGAGCCGGTGATCTCAAGCGCAGCGCGCGGCTCCTGGTGGGCGAGCTCGGCTCGTTGCTCGGGCTCCGCACGGGGCTCGCGTTGCTCGGCGGGGTCATCTTGCCGGCGGCCTTCTTCGGTGCGTCGGGTGACGTGCCTTTCGTGGCCCAGCTGACGGTGGCGCTGCTCAGTGCAGCGCTCCTGCTGGCGGGTGAATTGTTGGAGCGGGTGCTCTTCTTCGCGGCCATGAGTGCGCCGCGCATGCCGGGAGTGGTGGGCTGATGGCCAAAGTGAAACCAACGGTCATTCAGCGGGCCAAGCGCCTGCTGCGAGACGACGGCGGAGTCTTGACGCGGGAGCTCATGCGCTCGCCGGGAGGCTTCGGACTGGGGCAGGTGCCCACGCGGCTGAAGCCGGACGCGACCACGACCATGGTCTGCGGCTTCTGCTCCACGGGCTGCGGGCTGGACGTGCACATGCGGGACGGCGAGGCCATCAGCCTCACGCCTTCGGTGCTGTACCCCGTGAACCTGGGGATGGCGTGCCCGAAGGGGTGGGAGTCGCTGGCGCCGCTGCGCGCCCCGGACCGCGCCCGCTCTCCCATGCTCCGCATGTCGCGTGGCTCGCGTCTCACCCCCGTGGGCTGGGGCGAGGCGCTCACCACGTTCACCGAGCGCTTCAAGGCCATTCAGGCGAAGCACGGTCCGGCATCGGTTGCATTCCTGGGCACCGGGCAGATCCCCATGGAGGAGCTGGCCTTCCTGGGTGCGCTCGCCAAGTTCGGCATGGGCATGCGGCACGGCGACGGCAACACGCGCCAGTGCATGGCCACGGCGGTGGTGGCGTACAAGGAGTGCTTCGGCTTCGACGCGCCGCCCTACACCTATGGGGACCTCGAGGACAGCGACGTGCTGCTCTTCGTGGGCGCGAACCCGTGCATCGCGCACCCCATCTTGTGGGAGCGCGTGTGCCGCAACCCGCACGACCCCACGGTGGTGGTGGTGGACCCGCGGCGCACCGAGACCGCCGAGCAGGCGTCGCTGCATCTGCCCATCGCCCCGAAGAGCGACCTCGAGTTCTTCTACGCCGTGGCGCACGTGCTCATCCGCGAAGGCTGGATCGACGACGAGTTCGTGACCGCGCACACGGACGACTTCGAGGGCTTCGCGGCCCACGTGCTCCAGTACTCGCCCGAGCGCGTGGCGCCGCGCGCGGGGGTGACCGTGGCCCAGATCGAGGAGCTGGCGCGCGTCATCCACCGTGGGAAGCGCGTGTCCATCTGGTGGACCATGGGCGTGAACCAGAGCCACGAGGGCGTGCGCGTGGCGCAGGCGCTGATCGCGCTCTGCCTGCTCACCGGCAACATCGGGCGGCCGGGCACGGGGCCCAACTCCATCACCGGGCAGTGCAACGCCATGGGGTCGCGGCTCTTCAGCAACACCACCAACCTGCTGGGGGGGCACCGTTTCGACGACCCTGCGGACCGCGAGAAGGTCGCCAACATCCTGAAGATCGACCCGGCCGTCATCCCCCAGGACGCCGGTCTGGCCTACGACCAGATCCTCGAGGCCATCCTGAAGGGCGAGATCAAGGGCCTGTGGGTGGTGGCCACCAACCCGGCGCACTCCTGGATCAACCAAGCCGACGCCCGCGACGTGCTGGGGCGCCTCGACTTCCTGGTGGTGCAGGACATGTACGACTCGAGCGAGACGGCTGATCTTGCCGATTTGATCCTGCCCGCGGGTGGCTGGGGCGAGAAGGAGGGCTGCTTCATCAACTCCGAGCGCCGCATCAGTGTCATCAAGCAGGTTGCGCGTGCTCCCGGGACGGCTCTAAGCGACTTCCGCATCTTTCAGCTGATCGCGGAGTCTTGGGGCTGTGGTGAAATGTTTCGAGATTGGGACTCACCTGAGTCCGTGTTTCATATCCTAAAGGATCTCACCCGCGGCATGCCGTGCGACATCACCGGCATCGAGGGGTACCAGCAGATCGACGACATGCGCGGCATCCAGTGGCCGCTGCCGGAGGGGCGCACCCCGCAGCGCCTCGAGCAGCGCAGGTTGTTCGAAGACCGGCGCTTCCACACGCCCAGCGGTCGCGCCAAATTCGTGTACGAGGCCACGCGTCCGCTCCCCGAAGCGGTGGACGCATTCTTTCGTTTCACCCTATTAACAGGGCGCGGAAGCTCTGCGCAGTGGCACACCCAGACGCGCACCGGCAAGAGCCCTGTGCTGAACACGCTCTCGCCCGAGGACCAGTACGTGGAGCTGTCGCCGCCCGACGCGGCCGACCTCGGCGTGACCCCCAACAGCTGGGTGCGGGTGTCGTCGCGTCGTGGTTCGTTGATCGCGCGGGCCTACGTCACGCACATCGTGAAGCCCGGTCAGGTGTTCATTCCGATGCACTACGTTGAAACAAACAAGCTCACGTTTCCATCGTTTGACCCGTACTCACGGCAGCCGTCGTACAAGCACTGTGCGGTTCACATCGAGAAGCTCGCGAATCACGAATATAGGCGTTGATGTTTCCTGTGTTTCGAGAGTATTTACCTGTTTGAAAATGGTTTGAAACAATGCGGTGGTAGACCCCACCCATGTTTGACGAACAAGGTAAGTTGACAGGAATAGACCTCTTCTCTTTGAAGACGGTTCAGATGAGGACCTTCCACCTCACGTGGTTCGCGTTCTTTCTGTGTTTCTTTGGTTGGTTCAGTCACGCCCCGCTGATGGCGGCCACCATCGGCCCCGATCTGCAGCTCACGCGTGACCAGATCCTCACGTCGTTCATCGCCTCGGTGGGCGTGACCGTCTTCGCGCGGCTCATCGTCGGTTCGCTGTGCGACGGCCTCGGGCCCCGCAAGTCCTACGTGGTGCTGCTGACCTTCGGTGCGCTCGCCGTGGCAGGCTCGGCCCTGGCGTACGACTACACCTCGTACTTCATCTCCCGCCTTGCCATTGGTGTGATCGGCGCCTCCTTCGTCATCACGCAATACCACACGTCGGTCATGTTCTCGTCGAACGTGGTGGGCGTCGCCAACGCCACCACCGCCGGCTGGGGCAACCTCGGTGGCGGTGTCACCCAGGCCGTCATGCCCATGATCGCGGGCGCCATGGCGGCCATGGGCTTTGCCAGCTCCGAGCTCTCCCGCTGGCGTCCCGCCATGATGGTGCCTGCCGTTCTGATGCTGGTGGTGGCGTGGCTCTACTGGAAGTACACCACCGACTGTCCGCAAGGAAACTACGAGGATCTACCCGACCAGCGGCCACAGAAGCGAGCCGGTGAGTCCGGTCTCTTCATCTCGGCCGCCAGGGACCATCGCGTCTGGCTGTTGTTCCTCATCTATGGCGGTTGCTTCGGGATGGAGCTCTTCGTCAACGGACGGGCTGCGACCTACTATCAGGAGCGCTTTGAGATGAGCGAGTACACGGCGGGGCTCATCGCGTCGCTCTTCGGCTTGATGAACATCTTTGCGCGTTCTCTCGGCGGCTGGCTGGGGGACCGCTTCGCCGCTTCGGGTGGGCTCACCGGCCGTGTGCGAGCGCTCGTGCTCGTCATGGTGTGCGAGGGACTGATGCTGGTCGTCTTCTCGCGGATGGGGACCATCGGGCTCGCCGTCGGGGCCATGGTGGTGTTTTCGCTCTTCGTGCAGATGGCCGAAGGGGCCACGTACTCCGTGGTGCCGTTCATCAACAAGCGCTCCTTGGGCGCGGTGTCCGGCATCGTGGGTGCCGGCGGCAACGTGGGAGCGGTGGTGTACGCCCAGTTCCTGTTGCAGAGCGGCGCGCCGCTCGAGGACTGCTTCCTCTACTACGGGGTCGCCGTGGCCGTCATCGGGCTGCTCGGCTTCGGCGTTCGGTTCAGCGAGGAGGCCGAGGCATCTGCCCGGCAAGAGTACGAGACCAACTCGGGAGTTGCCGTGATCGACACGGCGGGAGTGCCAGCATGACCAAGACACGACGCGCAGCGGACCTGACCTGGGGGACCGCCCCCGCCCTTGCCACCCTGACCTGGCTTCTCGCGTCCCCGCTGGCGGCTCAGACTGACCAGCTCGCGGAGACCTCGCCCACCCCCGTGGCGCCGCCGGATGGCTCGGCGACGCTCGTCGCGCCCCCCGAGCCGGTGCCCCCGCCTCCCCCCGAGGTGGCCGTGGTGCCGCCTCCGCCCCCGGTCGCGCCTCCACCGCCGCCTGCCACGTCGTTCTCTCTGCGCCCAACGGCCTCGATCTTCGTTCGGCCCGAGATACGGCAGGGCTTCGAGGACCTGGGACCCCTTCCGCCGCTCGTGGCCACGATCGCGAACGACTTGGTCCGCTACCGGTTTCGCTTCGGTCTGACCCTGGAGCCCATCGACCTCGGTCGGGTCACGGTCAGCGCTCGCATGGCGCCGCAGGCCGCGGGCCTCGGGTGGGCCAGCGGCGGCACGCTCACCGACGTGGCGCTCGATCTACACGAAGGCGTGTTGCTCTTGAACACCGAGCGGCTCGCGTTCGAGATTGGCCGCTTCGAGATGGCCTATGGCGAAGAGATGATCATCGGTCCGGTCGGTTGGCACCACATCGGCCGAGCCTTCGACGGTATCCGCATGCGTGCGAAGGTGGGAACCGGCGCGGCCTACGTGGACGTGTTCGCAACGCAGCTCATCGAGAACCTCGACACCAACTTCGCGGCGGGCGACGTGCTCTTCTTCGGTGCCTACGCGGGCCTTGGACCCCTGCTGAAGGAAGGGCTCGATCTGGATGTCTACGCCCTCGAGCTGCTGACGGCGGAGGACCCGACCCCTCCGGCCACCACGCCGCCCGCACCGCCGGCGCCCGACAATTTGCCGCGTCTCAGCACCACGACCCTCGGTTCCCGCGTGCGATACCGCGCCGAGAGCTGGGACGTGCGCGCCGAGGCAGGCGTTCAGCTGCAAACCAGCTCCGCCGCCGGAGCGGACCTGAAGCTGGCCTATCACGCCGACGCGGAAGTCGGAATTCGCTTCGGAACGCGCTTCCGCCTCAGTGCCCATGCGCTGTTCGCGAGCGGCGCGAACGGAGACAACGTGGCGGGCTGGAATCAGCTGTTCCCCACCGCGCACGCGTTCTTGGGCCTCAGCGACATCATGGGCGCTCGTACCAACGTGGTGTCCGGTGTGTTTCACGCATGGGGTCAGCTCGCGGAGGGGCTGACGGGCAACATCGACGTGCACGTCTTCGCGCGGCCGGAAGGCGCCACCTCGGGCTACAGCGGCCTCGAGACCGACGTGGGACTGGGCTGGACCATCGGTCGTGGGCTCGTGCTTCGTGGCGTCTACGCTCTGTTCGTGCCTTCGGATGAAGCGTACGCGACGTCCACGCCGGCGCACTTCGCCGAGCTGGAGCTGCGCTACACGTTGACGCCGCCGCCGCCGCCTCCTCCCGCGGCTCCTGCCCCGGCCAGGTAGAGCATGAGCTCGCCGTCCTCGCCCACGCGGAGCTCGCCTCCGTGGGCGAGGGCGATGCGCGCCACCAGCGTGAGCCCGAGCCCCAGCGACCCTGCGCTGTCCGCCGCGTCCCGCGCGTACGGCTGCGTCAGCCGCGCCAGGTCCTCCGGTCGTAGCCCGGCGCCAGCATCCCGCAGCACGAAGCGCACCGCCGGACCGTCGGACTCGACGCGCAGCGACACCAGCCCTCCGCCGTGCTCGCGCGCGTTTCGCAAGAGGTTGGCGAGCGCCCGCGCAAGCAGCGTCGGGTCGGCATCCACGTGCAGCGCGCCCTCCGCCACCAGCTTGCTCTCGGCTTCTCCCGCGCGAGCCAGCGCGCTGCGGGCGGCGTCCACGGCGTCCACCGTGCGCCGCTCGGGGCCCAGCGTGTCTAGCTTCGACCCGGCCAGCAGCTGCGCCACCAGGTCGTCGATCTCCAGCACTTCGTCTTCCAGCTGCCGCGTCAGCTTCTCGCTGAGCCCTGCGTCGGCGGCGTGGTCCACCAACAGGCGCAAGTGGCCGAGCGGCGTGCGGATCTCGTGCGACACGCTCGCGAGCAGCATCTTCTGGTCGGCCAGCGTGGACTCCACGCGTGCCGCCATCTCGTTCACGGCGCGCGCCAGATGCTGCACCTCGGCCGGCGCGCGCGGGTGCACGTGGACTCGCGCGTCGAGCGCCCCGTGGCCAATCTCGGAAGCCACCTTCGCGGTCTCCACCAGCGGCCGCGCCAAGCGCCGCGCGATCACGCCCGAGGACCACCAGAGGCCCACCACGAACGCCGCGAACAGCGCGAGCGCCTGACGGAAGAAGTGCGGGCGGCGCGGCATGCACAGCGTCGCGTGACCGAGCGTGCGTCCGTCAGTCACGATCGCGGTCGGGCGCGCGCGCCGCGAGCAGTCCTGCCCACGCCGCAGTCGCTCGTGGCCGGCGAGGTCGTGCACCTGCACCGAGAGCCCGAAGCGTCCGTGCAGCTCGTCGGCCAGCTGGGCGAGCGCCGCGTCATCGCCCCAGCGTTCGGCGAAGCGCAGCGCCACGAAGCCCTCGGCCGCATGGAAGTCGGGGCCGTGGTCGTCCGGGCGCAGCACGAAGGCCACCGCTCCGGCCAGCAGCGACGCCCCCAGCATGGCCGCACCGAACGACAGGAACAGCCGCCGCTGCAGCGAGCCCGGGCGCCCACGGTGGCCATGCCAGTGGCGTCGGTGCCGCCCACGTCCCTGCGGCGCCGTCATGATGGGGTCGCCAGCAGGTAGCCCACGCCGCGCACCGTGCGGATGCGCTCGGGGCGCCGTGGGTCGTCGCCCAGCTTGCGGCGCAGGTGCGAGATGTGAACGTCCACGGTGCGCTCGCCCACCACCTCGTCTCGCCCGGCCAGCGACAACAGCGTCTCGCGCGGCACCACGCGCCCGGCGCGGCGCAGCAGGGCCAAGAGCAGGTCGAATTCGAGCCCGGTGACGTCGATGGCCGCGCCGTCCAGGCTGACCTGTCGACGCGGCACGTCCATGACCAGGCCGCCGGCCGACAGCCGCTCGTCCATCAGGCCCGGCCGCACGCGTCGCAGCACCGCGCGCAGCCGCGCCAGAAGCTCACGTGCGCTGAAGGGCTTCGCCACGTAGTCGTCGGCGCCCAGCTCGAGGCCCACCACGCGGTCGGCTTCGTCGCCGCGCGCGGTCAGCATCACCACGGGCACGCTGTTGTCCTGCCGGATGCGCTTCAGCACGGTCAGGCCGTCCATACCGGGCATCATCACGTCCAACAGCACCAGGTCGTGCCCCCCTTCGGCCAGCCGCGCGAGCCCCGAAGGACCGTCCGCCGCGTGCTCGACGACCACCTCGTGCTTTCCGAGGTACTCGCCGAGCAGCTCGAAGAGCCTTCGGTCATCGTCGATGAGCAGCACACGCAGCGTCATGAGGGCAGCATACGTCTCACTCGCCGGGAGTGGGCGCGCTCGGAGGCGTGGGCATCGCCGGCATGGGCATGGCCACGGGGTAGGGCACGAAGATGGGCTGAGGGCCATGCTGCGGCCCGTGCATCGGCCCCGCGTGGTGATCGCCGCGCGGGCCGCGCGGCCCGCGACCGTCGTGGCCGTCGTGGCCGTCGTAACCATCACGGTCATCGACGTTTCGGGCGGCCCGGACGCACGTCTCGGCGACGCGGTCCATCATGTGCTCGCGGTGGTGCCGCCCCCCGTGGTGCAGGCGGGCGAGGCCACCGCCGATGCCGAACACGGCACCTGCGGCGAGGACGAGAGAGAGGAAGATTCGCATGGTGGGTTCCTGGTGACTTGGGTGACGTGGGGGGTTAGCGATAGGGACCGAAGGGGACGCCACGACCGCTGGCCATCAGGTCGGCCAGCCGCGCGCGTTGGACGGGGTCCAGCACCGCGTGCACGCGCTCGAGGGCACGCTTCACGGCTCCCTGCACCCCCTCGAGGGCGTCGCGCTGAGCGGTGAAGACCACGTCCACGCGCTCCTGGTGGAGGCTGTCGTCGCGCAGGGCCTCGGCCAGGTCACGGCGCTGGCCGCCCAGCGTGTGCTTCATGCCCTCGAGCTCGCCGCGCAGCTCGTCGAACACGCTGCGGATCTCGGTGGCCTGTTCGGGTGTGGCCCGCACGGCGCGCAGCACGCGGTCCAGCTTGTGGCGCAGGAAGCGCTGGCCGGCCCGGAAGCGGCCTCCCGAGTGGTGGTGGTCGTGGCCATTGCAGCCGTGGTGGCCCGCGAAGTGATGACGGTTCAGGTGGAAGAGCCCCGCCAAGCAGGCGAGGCCGAAGAGGATGGAGAGCATGGTCAGTGATTCCTTTCAGAGCTGACCTTGGTGGCCCCGTGTGAAGCGCCTGTGTTCTCCCGTGTGAAGAAGTGTGAAGCCCGCGCTACCCTGCCGCGTGACCCACCCCCCCGACGGCGACCCGCCCGACTGCCTCGTCTGTGGCGCGTGCTGCTTCTCGCAGCTGCCGGAGTACGTCCCCGTCCGAGGGGACGACTACGAGCGCCTCGGCGACTTGGCCGAAGCGATCACCACCTGGCACGGCGTGCGCTGCTTCATGAGCATGCGCGACGGCCACTGCGCCGCCTTGGTGCTCGAGCCGCACAGCGGACGCTTCGTCTGCAGCGCGTACGAGGTGCGCCCCGAGACCTGCCGGGACCTCCGGCGGGGGTCGCCCGAGTGCGCGGGTGAGCGGCACCAGAAACAAGTGCGTGCGCGTCGGGCGTTGCGCGTGGTCTGACCTAGGTCGCTGCGAAGCCCTCATACGAAAAAAAACATTGGCCGATAGCGCCAACTTCGAAGAACATGAGTCGTGCCGTCTGGGGAACGTATCCCCATACAGGGACGGCGCGGACACCGAGGATATTGAGGATGCTTAAAAAAGCGCGCGTCTTGGCTCTCTTGATGGTTTGGCCGCTGGCATTGGGTGCCGCCGGATGCGACTGCGACAACAGTGGTGGCCCGATGGACGGCGACGTGGACACCGGCCAACCGCCCGTCTGCTGCGTGAACGGCGCGGGCGTCGAGGTGTGCATCGAGGTGCCCTTCTGTGGCTCGCCCTTCCTGTGCGACGGGGACAACTTCCAGGAGCCCACCACGGAGAACGACTGCCAGTTCATCGCGCCGCTCGATCCCGGTCAGCTCGCCACGCACCTCGATATTGCGGCCACGGCTGAGGGCACCGTCCTGTTGGCGGCCTACAGCCCGGGTCGCGCTCCCACGCCCCGCTACGGCGACCTCTTGGTCGGCACCGTGGCGAATGGCGCGGTGACGTGGTCCATCGTGGACGGCGTCCCGGCCGGCGCGCCCGTGGCCCAGAACGGCATCCTCCCGGACGCCGATGGCTGGCGCGGTGGTGTGAGCGCCGCTGGCGACCACGTGGGTGAGTGGAACGCCATCGCGTTCGCGCCCAGCGGAGCGGTCGCCGTCAGCTACTACGACCGCACCAACGGTGCCCTCAAGTACGCCACCAGCAGCGACGATGGCGCCACGTGGTCCATCCAGACGGTCTACGATCAAGACGACTCCGGGCAGTTCACCTCGCTCGCGTTCCTCGCTGACGGGCGTCCCGCGATCTCGTTCCTGACGCTGACCCCCACCGAAGACGTGGCGGTCGCTCCGACCAGCTCCGTGCAGGTGGCCATCGGGAACAGCGCCACGCCCGCTGCGGCCACGGATTGGGTCGTGACCAGCATTGGCGCGGCAACCACCATCGGCTGCAACGAGGACCTCTGCGGTGGCGGCCTGGTCTGCCGCGCGGATGGCGCATGCGCCGCCGAGTCGGCCGCTCCCGACACGGACTGCTCGTTCATGGACGCCGAGGGCATGAACCAGATGGGGTGCGACACCGGCACGTCCTGCGTCAGCGACGCCACCGGCGGGAACTTCACCTGCCAGGCGCTCTCCACGGGCACCCCCATCGAAGACGTGCCCGTCGTCAACGGCCTCTACACCTCGCTGCGCAGCACCAGCACCGGCCTCGCGCTGGTCTGGCACGACCGCGTGCGGCGCACCCTGCGCGGCAGCGCCTACGACGCGGCGGTCGGCACCTGGCGCGCGCCCTTCGCCATCGACGGCTTCGACGCGGTCGGGACGGGCGACGCGGGCTACAACGCCGACCTGTTCGTGAACGCCACGGGCGACTGGTACGTGGCCTACGTCGACGGCGTCACCGAGGAGCTTCGCCTCGCGGTGATCACCGGCGCCACCATCGGCAACGCGAACCCCACGCTCACCCGCGAGCTGGTGGACGACGGCGTGCGCGGCACCAGCGCGCCGCACATCGTGGGCGCCGATGCCGATGTGGCCGTGTTGAGCACCGGCGAGGTGCGCATCGTCTATCAGGACGCCACCAGCGTCGAGGCGCTCGTCGCCACGCGGCCCGCGGCATCCATGACCTGGACGCTCCAGGGCGGCGACCTCGGCGCCCCGATCGACAGCGAAGACTCCACGGGCTTCTGGACCTGTCAGGCGCTCGCAGGTGACACCTCGCACATCGCGACCTGGTCGGTGGACAACGCCGCGGGCACCAACGTGACCCGCGTGTTCACCATCCCCTGAGCCATGATCTAGGCGCCCCGGCGCCCAACTCGCAACGCGCGACGGTGACGAGCCGGCGCGCGTTCGCGTTTCTGGGCCCTGCCTATCTCTGAGGGGGCCGCGAGCTGCGCTGATGCCCCGTAGGGCGCCGCCGTTGCTTGTCTTCGTACATGCGCCGGTCCGCGACTCGCATGGCCAGGGCGATGCCGCCGCGGGCCTCCGTGAGCGCCGCGCCCACCGAGAACTCGAGGCGCCTCCCGCGGTGCACCTCGTTGTGGCGCTCTTGCTCCTCGCGCAGCAGCGCGACCTTCGCATCCAACACCGCGGCATCCGCGTGGGGCACCAGCATGGCGAACTCGTCGCCGCCCAGGCGAGCGGGCACGTCGTCCGGCGCCGCCGTGGCCCGCAGCACCACCGCGGCGCGCTTGATGAACTGGTCGCCTGCTTCGTGGCCCAGGGTGTCGTTCACGCCCTTCAGGTCATCGAGGTCGATGATGAGCACGCCCACGGCCTGCTTGCTCGCCTCGAGGCTCGGCCGAACGGACTCGACGTAGGCTCGGTTGAAGAGCCCCGTGAGGGCATCGTGTGTCCCGGCGTGGCGCAGCTCCGCCTCCGTCGCTCGCCGGCGCGTGGCGTCGCGCACGATGGCGATGGTGAGCTTGCCGATGGATGTCTCGACGGGGCTCAGGCTGATCTCCACGGGCACCGTGTCGCCGCTCTTGCGGACCGCGTCGAGCGTGGCGAGGTCGCCCATGGTGCGTGTCCGCCCCGACTGCTCGTAGCGCGCCCGCTTGCTGCCGTGGTCGTGCCGGTGCTCCTGGGGCACCAGGGACTCCACGGGCATGCCGATCAGCTCGGCGCGGTCGTACCCGAACACGCGCTCCGCCATGCGGTTGGCGAGGGCGATGGTACCGCCGGGGCGAATGACCAGGATGGCGTCGGGCGCGGCCTCGAGGAGACCGAGCGCGAGCACTATGGCGTCTTCTGCGCCTTGAAGCTCCATCATATCTCCTCCGGGGCGGTGGTCTCGAGGTTGGGCGCCCGCAAGATGGCCACCGATTCCCCGAGGGCAAGGGGCGGCGCCCAAAGAGCCGAGAAGAGCCTAGAACGTGGTGGGCGCGTGGCCCTGCGTGTGCGCCACCGACTCCGCGTTGCGCACCAGCAGCGCCTCGCGCGCAGCGATTGCGTGCGCCGGGGGAACCAACAGCTCGGCGGGCACCAACGGCAGATACGGCAGGAGCGTTCGCAGGCGGGCTGCCCGCACGTGGTGCGGGATGCTCGCGCGCGAGAGCGCCGCGCTCAACGGAGCGAGCGCGTAGACACGTTGCTCCTCCCACACCGCGACCAGCGGGCCCAGCTTCTCGCGCGCGCGGTACTCGTCGCGAGCATCGAGGAAGAGGGCGGCCACGCACGCCGCGGTGGGGGCCGTGGCCGCGAGGGGCAGGAAGGCCCAAGCCTCGACCAGCTTTGTGCCCAGCGTCAGGGTCAGGGTGAAGATCATGGAGTGACGCAGCGCGGCCTGGAAGCGCTCCCCCACCGCCGTGGCGTCCACGTCGGGCACCATGCGGGCCACCAGCGCCGGGCGGCAGAAGAGGTGTGAGAACGCCAGCGTGAAGACCGCGACCAGCAGCACGGAAGCCGCGATCGCGGGCGGCGACCCGGGGTAGAGCTCGCCCAGCCCTTCGAGCGGCAGGTACTGCGTCACCGCGTTCGGAGTGAACGGCAGCATGAGCAGGCTGCCCGCGACCACCATGGGGGTGAGCCCCGAGAGCGGCGCGCGCAGCGCGAGCTCGGGATGGAGCTCGTGCGGCCTGCGCATCTCCATCAAGGCGGCCGCGACCACGACCAAGCCGCCGAACGCTGCCAGCGCGAACATGGTCCCTCGTGGTGACCCGTCGACCGCGGGCTCCGAGGCCCACAGCCACGTCAGGAGCAGCGCGTAGCCGTTCACCAGCCCCATGCGCCCCACCATGCCCGCGAGGAACACGAGCGCGAGCGTCCAGCCCACGTTCATGGCCAGCAACCCGAGCAGTGGCGCGGTGACGTTCATCAGGCTCCCGGTGAGCGCGAGCGCGATGCGCAGCAGCTCCCACGCCATGAAGACCCCGGCGAGGATCCACGCCTTGCGCGTCAGCTGCGCCCGCGCGACAGGCCCGGAGATGCGCAACGGACGCCACTTGGGCACCACTGCGGCGAGCAGCTCGACGAGCACGAACGCGGCGACCACCGGCGTGAGACCCACGGAGAACGGCGTGGTCAGCAGGTCTCCGTACACGTCGTATGGCGTGTTGGCCGCGAACACCAGCCACACCAGGAACGGAGCGCCGAGCGTGATGGCAACGCGTCCTGCGGGCGGCGTCTCGAGGGGCTCGGTCCTTCTGCGTCTCGGCATCGCGATGCGCCGAGCATACCCCGCGCGAACGCTGCTATCGTGCCCCGCATGCAACTTCGTGATCGCGTGGCGTGGGTGACGGGGGCCTCTTCGGGCATCGGTGAGGCGCTGGTGCCGGCGCTCCTCGCGCGTGGCGCCAAGGTCGTGGTGAGCGCGCGCCGCAAAGACAAGCTGGATGCGCTGGTGGCGCAGCACGGCCGCGAGCGGGTGGCCGCGGTGCCGGTGGACCTCACGCAGCTCGCAGACTTGCCAGACGCCGTGCGGCGCGCCGAGGCGGCCTTCGGGCAAGTGGACGCGTTGATCAACAACGCGGGACGCAGCCAGCGCGCCGCCGCGCTCGAGACCAGCATGGAGGATGTGCGCGAGCTCATGGACCTCAACTTCATGGCGCCGGTCACCCTCACGCGCGCGCTCGCGCCCGGCATGGTGGCGCGCGGCGTGGGGCACGTGTCGGTGGTCAGCAGCGTGGCCGGCTACCTCAGCACGCCGCATCGCTCCACCTACTCGGCCAGCAAGTTCGCGGTGCGCGGCTACTTCGACTCGCTGCGCGCCGAGCTGCACGGCACGGGGGTGGAGGTGGCCGTCATCTGCCCGGGCTACGTGCGCACCGAGATCACGCGCGCGGCGCTCGGCGAGGGCGGCGCACTGCACGGCAAGACGTCGGAGGCCATCGAGGCGGGGCTCTCCCCGGAGCGCGTGGCCAAGGCCATCGTGGCGGCCATCGAGTCGGGTCGCGCCGAGCTGGTCATCGGCGGGAAGGAGACGGCAGGCGTCTACCTCGCGCGCTTCGCTCCGGGCCTGGTGCGCAGGCTGGCCCCACGCCTCAAGCCCGACTGAGCGCCTGCTGCTCCGCGCGGAAGCGGCGCTCGGCCTCTTGGAGCTCGCGGGTGGGGTAGCCCACCTCGTACGCCGCCATGTCCACGGTGTGCAGCGCCAACTCCGGATCCGAGCTTGCCAGCGCGGCCGCCCGAGTCAGCGAAGCCAGGGCTGACCAGTGCCACGGTCCAGGGTCGTCACGTGGAAACCCGGGCCCGCACTCGTTGGATGCGTCCGCGTAGCGCGAGAGGCTGGCCGCGTCTTCGAGCGCGGCGGCCGCCAGCACCGGGAGCTCGGGCGAGCCCGCGTGGTGGGCATCGATCACCGCCCACATGGGCACGAGCGCCTCGCGCGGGAAGCGTGCGGCCAGGCGCTCCACCGAGGCGAGCACCAGGGCAGCGGGGGTGGGGTGGCTCATGCGCGAAAATATACCACGCACGGCCTTGATCCTTTTGCGAACGGTCGTGCTATTTCTTCTTCGTGTCCAAAGGCGAGACCACCCGACAGGCCATCCTCCTCCGCGCCACGCAGCTGGCCAGCGTGCACGGGCTCGACGGCATCAGCATCGGCGGCCTGGCCGACGCGATGGCCATGTCCAAGAGCGGCGTGTTCGCACACTTCCGGTCGAAGGAGGCGCTGGACGTGGCGGTGCTCGAGTACGTGCGCGACCGCTTCCTCACGGACACGCTCATGCCGTCGTTCAAGGCCAAGCGCGGCGTCGCGCGCCTGCGTGCCCTGCGCGACCGCATGGTGGACTGGATGAACGCCGAGTGGCTCCCAGGTGGCTGCCCCATGCTTCCAGCAGGCTTCGAGCTGGACGACAAGCCGGGCCCCGCGCGGGACATCGTGGTCGCCGCGCAGCGCGACCTGCTCTCGGCCATTGCCCAGGCCGCCCGCATCGCCGTGGACGAGGGCGAGCTTCATCCCAAGCTGGACACGGAGCAGTTCGCCTTCGAGGTGCACGGCGCCATCCTCGCCAGCCACCAAGCCATGCGGCTCCGCCAGGACCCGCGCGCTGCGGAGCGCTTCCGTCGCGCCATCGACCGCGTCATCGACGACGCGCGCATCCATTGAGCGGGTCCACCCCGGGCCCGTGGAGGACACAGTCATGACCAACCCACACCCTTCCGTATCCTCACGCCCCAATAAAAGCACGAACGTTCGGTCTCAAAAGCGCCCCGGCCTGAAGGACGCCCTGCTGGTCCAGGCCGTCGCGGTGGGTGGGCGTGTGGCCCCCTTCGAGACCGGCGGCTTGCTGGTGGACATCTTCACCCGCGCGCCGCAGCCCTACCCACGCTCCCCCGAGGTGGACGCGCGGCTGATGTTCGCCGACGCGTGGTCCGTGACGGTGAGCGGCCGCAGCCTGCGGGGCTTCACCCTGCGGCCCGAAGGTCGGCACCCCAACGAAGAGGGCGAGGGCCCGGCCATCCTCTTGGTGCACGGCTGGGCTGGTGGCGGTCACCAGCTGTTGCCCATCGCGCGGCCGCTGGTCGCCCGGGGCTTCAGCGTGTCGTTCTTCGACCTGCCCGCCCACGGCGAGAGCGAAGGCCAGCACGCCAGCCTGCGTGACATCGCCGACGCCATCGCGGGTGTCGCGGCGTCGCTCGGGCACCTGCACGCGGTCATCGCGCACTCCGTGGGCGGGGCAGGCACCATCCTCGCGCTGCTGGACGGACGCCTGGACACCGACCACGTCGCGCTGGTGGCGCCGCCCTCCAGCCTCGAAGAGGCAGCGCGGGGCTTTGCCCAGACGCTGCGGGCTCCGGATGCGGCCGTCAGCGCCATGCTGGCCACGCTGCAGGGCCTGGTGGGGCGCCCCATCGACCGCGCCAGCTGGCTGCGCGACGTGGCGCACCTGCGCGTGCCGCTCCTGGTGGTGCACGACCAGAAGGACCGCATCACCCCGTTCGACGGGTCGAGCGCGCTGGTGCAGCACTGGCCCGGGGCGCGCCTGATGGCCACCGAGGGGCTCGGCCACGGACGCATCCTGAGCGAGCCCGCCGTCATCGACGCGATCGTCCGCTTCGTGGACGTGCCGGCTGGCGACGTGGCGCACCAGGCCGCCTGAACGCTGCGTTACTGCGAACGCTCGAGCGTGATGATGGCTTCGCCGAAGTCGTCGCGCTGCACGGTGACGCGCCATGTCTTGCGGCAAACGGCGCAGTCTTCAATCATCACGCCCTCGGTCTCGGGGTCCACGGGGACCTCGGCCGGCTCGAAGCAGTAGGGGCAGCGCAACTCGGGAGGGGGGAGCATGGCGTGCAGCGTAGTCGATCTCGCGCGACTGCGGCGCTACTCGTTGTGGGGGGCCGTCACTCGCTCGAGCGCGAGGGTGGCCAGGCGTCTCACCTCCTGCCGCAGCTCCTCCGAGTCGTAGACCACGTGCTCCCCCAGCCCGATGAGCAGGACGGCCAGCTGGGTGAGCGCGCGCGTCTCGCCGTGGACCAGGTGCACGTCGCCGCGGTGCTCCACCTCGAGCCCCGGTGGCACGTCGAACCAGCGGCTGGCGGGGGACAGCACGCGGAAGCGCACGCCCACGGCCTGCCCCGGGCCCGCGAAGCCCCCCAGGCTCTCGGCCACCATCGCGTCGATCTGCTCGCGCGTCATCGCCACGTACTCGGCCTCGTGGTCCACGCGCGCGCTCTGGATGCGGTCGAGCCGAAACCAGAGCGGCTCGCCGCGCCGGTGGCAGTGGGCCAGCAGCTGCCGGTGCCGCGCCGAGATGCGCACGGGCGAGACCGTGCGGTTGCCCACGTCACCACGGCTCGCCGAGTAGTAGCGGATGGCGAGCGGCTGGCGCCCCAGGGTGGCGTCCTCGATGGTGTCCAGCAGCTCGGCGCTGGCCCCCAGCTCCTCTGGCTCGTGCACCTCGGGGAGGTCCTCAAAGAGCGCCCCGAAGGCTGGCCCGGTGGCCGTGAGCAGCTGCTTGAACAGCGCCTCACGCTCGGTGGACGCCGGCAGCCGCAGCACCAGCCGCAGCAGGCGGCGCACGGCCTCGGGCGCCACGCTCACCGCGTTGGGCAGCCACGACGTGGGCAGGCTCCAGTACACGTGCGGGTGGTCCTCCTCGCGCTCGAACGGGAAGCCGGCGTCCTGCATCTCGCCCAGCACGCGCCGAATGGTCTTTACGTCCAGCGCCAAGTGGTCCGCCAGCGCGGCCTGCGTCCAGGTGCGGTCGCGGAAGAAGGCGCCGAGCAGGTCGACCACCGTGCGTGTCTTGGAGCGGGTTCCCATCGTGCGGCCGACTGTACACGAGGCGTTCGTAGAGGAGCGTGCTGGGAGTCGCGGCGGGCGCTAGCCTCGGCTGGACGCCATGCGCCGGAGGTTGGCCCAGCGGCGGCGGGGGCCAGCGCGCTCCGGGCTTGCTTCGCCTTCGGTCGCCAGAGCGCCAGCCACCCGGGGCAGCGCGGCGGTGAGCACGCCCAGGGCCAGTGGCCCACCCAGGGCGGCACGCCAGAACAGGGCGGTGTGGCACTCGCCCGCGCAGGGGCCGCCGTGCAGTGTGAACAGCAGGCCGCCCAGGAAGAACACGGGAAACGCCAGCAGGGCGACCTTCACCGGAACGAGACGCGCTTGGTTCATGCGGGCCCACCCAGCAAAGCCCGGGCCAGACGTGTTTCGTCGATGTTTCTGAGCCGGGCAGGCCCAGCAGAGGGCGATCGGCCGCCCAACCGAGAAGCGGGCTTCGCGCCTAGTGTGTACCCCTGGTGACAGCTGGGCGGCGCTGACCCCGCCTCGAGCCGGCGCGTCAGCTCTTGGCGGGCTCGCTCACAGGGCGCCGGGGCAGGGGGGCTCGCGGCATGGTCGTGCCCCGGATGGCCTTCAGCTGCAGGTGGTCCGCCAGCGCCTCGAAGGCGATCTCGTCGGCCGCGCGCTCGGGGATGTCCAGGTCCGCCGCCACGCCGTGCAGGAATTCGCGCTCACCAGGTCCCAGCGTGCAGTCGGCCGCCAGCAGGTGGGCCACGGCGGCCAGCAGCTCGTAGCGCTCCGAGCCCGCGTTCTCTCGCAGGTACGCCGCGCTGCGTGCCAGCAACGCCTCGGCTTGCTCGCGCGTCTTCACGGCCGCCGCCTCGGTCTCGGGGTCGGACGACATGGGCACCAGCAGCTCGATGAAGGCCTCCCACTCTTCCACGCTCATGCCCTCGCCATCGGCGTCACCCGCCAGCAGCGTGGCCGCCAGCAAGAAGTCGCGCGCGTGCACGTCCAGCGGTTCGCTGGGCGCATAGTCCATCAGCCGGGCGATGCGCATGACCTCGTCGTCGATGCTGGCCGGCGCCTCGCCGCGTGTGCGCGCGTTGGCAAAGAGCTGGAGCGCCCGCACACGGATGGGCGTGGCCGGGTGGCTGAAGCGCGCCAGCAGCTCGCGCCGCTCCAGCTTCTCGATGGCCGACAGCTGCTCGAGGAACGCGTGCACGTCGAAGCGCAGGTGCTCGGGCCCCAGCCCCGACTGCAGCTTGAAGAAGGCGCTCACCGCCACGTCGAGCCGCAACCCCACCACGATGAGGCCCGCGCGGTCGGCGCTGATCTCGGCCAGGCGGTCCCACGACTCGAGGCGCCGCACCAGCAGCGCGGGCGCCTTGCTCTCATGCGCCTCGTCGATGCCGAAGGCCGCCACCGCGAGCCGCGCGCGATGGTGGCGGAATGCCAGGTGCCCCAGCTCGTGGCCCAGCACGAAGCGCAGCTCGTCGTCGTTCATGCGCTCCACCAAGGCGCTGGTCAGCTCGATGACGTGCGGCTCGCCGGGCGAGATGGCGTGCATGGAGCTGGCGTTCACCATGGCCTCCTGCCCCACGAACAGCTCGATGGGCTCGCTGAACCCGAGCGCTGCGCGGGCCTCGTCCAGCACGGCGATCAGGCGCGGCGCCAGCGTGGCCGTGAGCCGCAGCTTGCTGCCCAGCACCTCGTCGTAGGCCGAGCGCACGCCGCCCGAGCCCACGAAGTGGTCCACCAGCACGTCCAGCCCGAAGCGCTCGGTGAGGCTGGCGATGAGGTCGCGCTCGGGGGCAAAGCGCACGCTGTCGAGGGACACGGGTTCCACGTGGGTCACCCTTGTCGCTTAGCGTGGAAGGCGCGCTGGGTTCAAGGCCGTTCGCACGAAGCGCCCCACGCCGGCCACGTTCGGGGTACAACGGAGGCATGCGCCTCATCGAGAAGGACGAAGCGGCGGTGCGCCTGGCGCGTGCCATCGTGCACGACATCGCGCTCTACAACGCGGAGGCCATCGCGAAGGGCGCGGACCTGTCGGAGGTCATCGCCGAAGGGCGCGCGCTGTATCGAGGGCGTGTGGCGGAGCGCTTTCACCCGTTCTTCGAGGACGCGCTCATGGCGCGGGACCTGACCCGGCTGGATGGGCCGCCCAGTGCGCCGCGGCCTTCATTGCAGAAGCCGAGCGCACCCGCTTCGTCTCACGACGCGTTTTTGGCGCCTCTGCCGGATCGCAGGTTGGGCGGGGGGCTGGGAATGTTGGCGCTCGGCATCCTGTTGTTCGCGGTCGCGGCTGTGTGGTACCTGCGCGGCGGGTGAGCGCTCAGCACGAGACCGTGCCGCGCGTGAGCCAGCGCTCGTACTCCGCGAGCTCTGCCTGGTTGGCGAAGAGGCAGAGGGCCATCACCGCTGCTTCGTCCACGCGGTCCGCCACCGCGAACTCCGGCACGGGGGCCATGGGGCTGACCACGTACCCGAGCGCAGCCACGGCGGATGCCACGGTGGCCCACGGGAGCTCGGGATACACCCCGCTCCAGTAGTCGCGCACCATCGCAAACAGCAACCGCTCCTGCGCGGCGAAGCGCGCCAGCGGGCCCTCGCTCCCGAACTGGACCTCGAGCGCAGCGCGCCGCTCGAGCAGGCGCGCGACGTCCTCCTCACTGATGCACCGGCTGCGGCGCTCCAGCTCGGCACGGGCGCGGTCGGTCATGTCTCGGGTGGGCTCGCTCATTGGCATCCTCCTGGTGGCCTCTTGGTGGCCGAGCGCGCGATCCGTCGATGAGAACGGCGGCTCGCGCGTTGGGAGGCAACATGAGGTGGCCGGGGGCTCTATCCGGTGGGCGGGTTGTGTCGCACTGAACGGGTGTTGCAGGCCGCGAGGTGCGGCCCTTCGGTTCGGCACTCGTCACGCAAGTGCGCCCGCGTCGCTCCGATAAGCCTGCATTCGCCAAGTCTCGCTGACAGGAGCGCTCCACCGCATGGACCAGCACGACACCCGCACCACGGAGTGGGCAAATGGGTGACCACGACGCGCTCTTCAAGCGCATCTTCTCGGTTCCCGCTAACGCCGCTGGCGAGCTGCGCAGCATTCTCCCGGCCGAACTCGCTGCAGCGCTGGACCTCTCCCGGCTCGAGCTGGTCCCCGGGGCGTGGGTCGGGAACGCCATGGATACTCGCTACCCCGACCTCGTGTTCCGCGCTCCGCTCATGGAGCGCGGGGACGACGGCGAGGAGCGGCATGTCTATCTGCACGTTCCGCTCTACACGCTGATGGAGCACCAGAGCAGGCCTCACCCGCGGATGCCGCTGCGGGGGCTGGAGTACACGCTCGGAATCTGGCAACAGTTGCTCCGCGACGAACCCTCCCGCAAGACGCTGCCGCCGGTCATCACGCTGGTCGTGCATCACGGCCCCGGTGGCTGGACGGCGCCCCGGAGCCTTCATGACATGGTGGAGGGACTCGACCGATTTCCCGCCTTGCGACCGCTCGTGCCGAACTTCGAGCTCATCATCGACGATCTCGCGCTTGCGGACGACGAGCAGCTGTTGGCGCGGCCGCTGCTGTCGGTGCCCAAGGTGGCGGTCTGGCTGCTGCGCGATGGTCGGCAGTTGGAGGCTGTGCTCACTCACATCGGCGCATGGAAGGATGAGCTCACGCGCGTGGTGCGGGAGGCACCCGATGAAGCGATGCTGTTCTTGCGCTACATTTCACTCAGGGCGACCGAGCGGAGCTACCAAGAGTTCCGCCGCGTCATCCTCGAGACCATCCCAGCCGCGGAGGCCCCCTTGGCAACGATCGCAGATGAACTGAAGCAACTCGGCCGGCAAGAAGGTCGGCAAGAAGGGGCCGTTGACGCACTGCGGACTGTCCTCGCGCTCCAAATCGAACAGCGCTTCGGTCCCTTGGATCCCACGGTCCAGGCGCTCATCGTGGCGGCCGACATCGACGCGCTCCAGCGAGCACTCTCGCGCGTGGCGGTCGTCTCGGACCTCGGGGCCGTCTTTCCACCTCACTGAGGACGGAATGCCGCCACCATGACCACGACCTCCCCCGTCACCTGGTTCGAGCAGCTCTTCGGCTTCCCCGAGGCCGACTACGCCGCCACCCAGAGCCGCTTCGAGGTCAACGGCACAACGCTTCATTCCAAGCCGAACGGCCGCGTGTTCGACATCGGCACGTTCAGCACCCCCACGCTCACGTCCCTGCGTGAGCGCGCCCGCAGCGCGCCGCGCGGCTCCCTGCGCGTGACCCACGAAGCCATCGGCGACGTGCTCGCGCTGCACGCGCTGCCCGAGAACCGCGGCGCGCTGTTCCAGGTGGCCTCGCAGTTCAACTGCCTCGAGTTCGCGGGGCCGAACGTGACGCCTGAGCGCGGCGTCACCGGCTATGCGATCGACCCCACGCAGGGGCCGGCCTGCTCTCTGGCGGCCGCAGCGGCCACGGTCTACCGCAACTACTTCGCGCCGGTGCGCGGCATCGCCGGGCAGACGCACGACCGGCAGCTGGACACGCTGGACGGGCTAGCCGCTGTGCTGGGCCCACCGGGCGAGTTCTGGCGCATCGTGAACGGCTACACGCAGTCGGACGTGGCGCGCCTCACGCGGCTGCGCGCGGCGCTCGCGGCCCACGACCGCGACACGCTGCTGGGCGCCGTGAAGATTGGCCTGCAAGAGCACGTGGGCGTGGACTTCCGCTCGCGGTTCGTTCCGGTCAGCGAGCCCACGCACGTGTCGCAGGCGTTCTGCTCCGCCCTCAGCTGCGGCTACACCAGCGTGCCGCTCGCGCACTGGGAGCCGCTGGCCACGCTGGTGCTGGACGCTGCCTACGAGGCCACGCTGTGGGCCGCGTTGGCGACGGGCTCGCCAAAGGTCTGGCTCACGTTCCTTGGCGGTGGGGTCTTCGGGAACCGCACGGAGTGGATCGCGGGCGCGATTGGCCGTGCGCTCGCGCGCGTGGAGGGCTTCGATCTGGACGTGCGCGTGGCGCACTACCGCAGCGTCAACGAGCCGCTGGTGGACCAGGTGGCCCACGCGCGCTCTACGCGGTGAGCCCGTTCGCCGACAAGACCGCGCGAAAGGCGGCCAGGGTGCGCTCGATGTCCGTGGGGCCCACGTGGTAGTGCGTGACCGCTCGCAGGCGCGTGCTGTCCAGGGGGCTGAGCAGCACCCCTAGCTCTCGCAGCCCCGAGGCCAGCTGCGCCGGCGTCATGTCCGCGCGGCGCAGCTCGAAGATGACGATGTTGGTCTGCACGGCGGCGGGGTCCACCGAGATGCCCTCGATGTCGGCCAAGCCACGGGCCAGGGCGCGGGCGTTTTCGTGGTCGTCGGCCAGGCGCTCCACCATGGCGGTCACAGCCACGATGCCCGCGGCGGCGATGACCCCGGCCTGCCGCATGCCCCCACCCACCACCTTGCGGTTGCGGCGCACCTTGCGAATGAACGCCGCGCTGCCCACCACCACGGAACCCACGGGCGCCGCCAAGCCCTTGCTCAAGCAGAGGCTGGCGCTGTCTGCCCCGCGCAACAGGCGCGCCGGCGAGACCCCGAGGTGCACGGCCGCGTTCCACAGCCGCGCCCCGTCCACGTGCAGCGGCAAGCCGTGGCGGTGGGCCAGCTCGCCCGCCGCGTCCATGTAGTCCACCGGCAGCACCACGCCGCCGCAGCGGTTGTGCGTGGTCTCGAGGCAGAGCAACCGGGTCACGGGGAAGTGCTCGTTGTCGCTTCGGATGGCTGCCTCCACCTCGCGGAGGTCCAGCGTGCCGTCCGCGCGGTTGCGGAGCGCGCGCGGGTGCACGCCGCCCAGGGCCGCGGTGCCTCCCTGTTCGTAGAAGTGGATGTGCGACTGGTCGCCCAGGATCATCTCGTCGCCGCGACCACAGTGGGAGAGCACGGCGATGAGGTTGCCCATGGTGCCGCTCGGCACGAACACGGCCGCCTCCTTGCCCGCCAGCTCCGCGACCATGGCCTCGAGCCGCGTGACCGTGGGGTCCTCGCCGTAGACGTCATCGCCCACGGGCGCGGTGGCCATCGCCTCCAGCATGGCAGGCGTGGGCTTGGTCACGGTGTCGGAGCGGAGGTCGATGGTGTGGGTGGTCATGCGGGAGCGACCGCGACGATAGCCAGGTTTCGCGGGCTGGTGCGAGAGGAGAAGAGCGTGACCACGCGGGTGCGCCAGCCTCCCTCTTCGAGCAGGCGCGCGCGGTCCGTGACGATGGCCACCTCGAGGACTCGCGCGAGAGCGTCACGGGGCAGGGCCAGGCGCGTGATCGAGGCATCCGCGTGCTCTGCTCGGGCGGAAGCATCCGCGAGTTCCGCCGCGCTGGCGGGCGGAAGGCCGCGCTTCCCGAGCGAGAGCGCCGCGATCTCGGCGAGGCCCTGCCGCACGCGGTCCTTGGGCACGCCGCGCGCCTCCGCGCCTGGGGCCACCTCCACACCGCGTGCCTCCAGCAAGAGGTGCAGCCCGAGGCGCGTCCGGCGCCACGCGCGCTTCTCGGCCAGGCTCCCACTGCCTTCGAAGGACACGGGTGACACGTTGGCCAGCCCGAGCGCGTGCTTGGGCACCGAGAACCCCGCGCTCTGCGCCTGCCGTGAGAGCGCGCTCCGAGCGTCGCGCGAGGTCTTCTGGAAGCAGCAGCTCACCGCCAGCACGTGGGCGTTCGCCTCCCGCGCGCGGCTCACCAGCACGTCGCCGAGGTCACCGCAGGGGTGCAGGCCCACCACCAGGTCGCCCGCGGCCAGCGCGAGCTCGTCGTTCACATCCCGGCTCGCGTCGGCGTGCACGAAGCGCGGCCCGCCTTCCCCGGCCAGGTCGATGGCGCGGGCCACACGCTCGTCGTGCCAGTCGATGCCCAGCGTCTCCTCGGGGCGCAGCGCGCGAGCGAGCGCGCGGGTGAGGTGACCATGCCCCGAGCCGAGATCCACGATGCGCGAGACGCCGGCGAACTCTTGGAGCGCCACCGCCGAGAACGCCTCCAGCTGCGCCTGCTTCCGCCGCTTCACGTGCCGCTCGAGAGCGTGGCGCTCGGGCTCGCTCACGTCCTCGAAGTGAGCGCAGAGCGCAGACGCCTGCTGCGTGATCGCGCGCAGTGAGGCAGGCGCTTCGGTGTGGGCCGCGAGCCAACGCGCGGGAGCCCGCTCGGCCTCCACCAGCTGGTCGTCGGTGAGCCCCAGGAGGTAGTCCGACCAGCCGCGTTGGTCCGCCCACTCGGGCGCGTGTCCCTCGACGGGCCGGCTGGCCACGATGTCTTGCGCCTCGCCCAGGATCCCGAGCGCACGCTCGAGCGCAGTGGAGACGTTCAGGGGCGTGGGCACGTGAGGGGCATGGCACGAAGCGGGTCGTGACGCAGGCTGTCGCTGTGATATGAGGCCCGGGTGGATCTGATGCACTCCCCCGTCTCCATGTTGATGAGCTCCGACGACCTCGTTGTGGCGAAGCCCTCTCACAACCTCCTCGAGATCTGGGAGCTGATGGCCAAGAGCTCCATCCAACACATCCCCATCGTCCACGGGGACGAGCTGGTGGGTCTGGTCAGCAGCTGGGACATCGCGCGCTACGCGATCGAGCGTGGGAGCGCGGCGCTCGGAACCATCCTCGCGGCGGACGCGATGGAGCGGAAGCTGGTGCGGCTCCACCCCAAGGCGACCTTGCGCGAGGCCGCCGAAGAGCTGGCGGATGGTGGCTTCCATTCACTCCCCGTCACGGACGACGACAACGTGCTCGTGGGAATCCTGACGAGCACGGACATCATTCGCTACATGGCGACCGGCCGGCTTCGCGACTAGGGGCCGCGAGTCAGCCCGTACGGGATCTCGGCTGCGCTGAGCCAGCCAGTCAGCGCACCCACGAACTCGACGAGGCGCTCGCGCATTTCACCGCATGAACTGCGGCGATTGGTTGCGCGTGCGGCGATTGAGGCCGATAATGACCGCGTGGCACGCTTGGTTTATCCCTACATCTGGCAGAACGATGACTGGCCCAGGTGGCGCTACGACCTGGCCGCGCTTGCTGAGCCGCTGGCGGAGGCGAGCCGAGCACAGGGCCTGCTGATGGGGCGCCTGGCCGACGTGGGCTGGGCGCTGCAGGCCGAGGCGAGCCTCGCGGCGCTCACCGCCGACGTGGTCAAGACCAGCGCGATCGAGGGTGAGCTGCTCAACGTGGAGTCGGTGCGGTCCTCCATCGCGCGACGCCTGGGCGTCGATATCGGCGCGCTGGCTCCGGTCGACCGTCACGTCGAAGGCGTGGTCGACATGGTGCTCGAAGCGACGCTGCACTACGACCAACCGGTCACGCGAGAGCGCCTCTTTGGCTGGCACGCCGCGCTCTTTCCGACAGGGTACTCCGGAGCCTCCAAGATTCGCGTTGGCGCTTGGCGCGATGACACCGGTGGGCCCATGCAGGTCGTGTCGGGCGCGCTCGGCCACCAGCGCGTGCACTTCGAGGCGCCTCCTGCCGAGCGCTTGAACGTGGAGATGACGCGCCTGCTGGACTGGGTCGACGCGCGCTCCGAGAGCACGCCTCCGCTCCTCAAGGCGGGGCTCGGTCACCTCTGGTTCGTCACCCTGCACCCGTTCGACGACGGCAACGGGCGCGTGGGGCGAGCCCTCGGAGACCCTGCTGCTCGCGCGCGCCGATGGGAGCCCACAGCGCTTCTACAGCATGTCCGCGCAGGTGGAGCGCGACCGCCGCGCCTACTACGACATCCTGGAGCGGACACAGAAGCGCTCGCTCGACGTGACCGAGTGGCTCGCGTGGTTCCTCGCGAGCGTGAAGAGCGCCGTGGACGACGCGCAGCACACGGTGGATGCGGTGCTGATCAAGACACGATTCTGGCAGGCGTGGGGCGCGACGCCCATGAACGAACGTCAGCTGAAGCTGCTGAACCGCTTGCTCGACGGCTTCGACGGCAAGCTCACGTCGCGCAAGTGGGCCAAGATCGCCAAGTGCTCGTCGGACACGGCCCTGCGCGACATCAACGAGCTGGTGGAGCGCGGCGTGCTCCGGAGGTCGGAGGCCGGAGGCCGGAGCACCAGCTACGAGCTGAGCGTGCTCCGGCGCGCTGGGGCGCTGCGCGCGCTCTTCGAGGAAGGCCAGATCACGGGGGGGGGGGGGGGGGTGCGGCCTCCGGCCTGGTGCCGATGGCGGGTGTTGGGCCTGAACACGGCGATCAAGAGGCTGGGTCGACGCCGCGCGGCGCGCTACAATGCTCGCCGTGAAGCGCCAACCACCAGAGTTCGAAGCCGCCGAAGCCATGGGCGTCGACCTGCCGATGCTGCTCGCCAACCTCGAGCTTACGCCAGCCGAGCGTGTGCGACGCAACACGGAGGCCGTCCGGCTCATCGACCGGACTCGGCGAGCCAACTTCACGGAGGCCCAGCTCGAGGCGCTGGCGGCGCTGGAGCGACAGCAGCTGCGCGCCAACTGGGGTGACTGGCTCGCACCGCTCGACGCGCTGTGAACGAAGCGAGGCGCGCTCGCACTGGCGGCTTCCGCGCCACGCGCCGCTCGCCCTCGCGGGGGTCACTGCCCCGGACAGGCTCCGCGGTTTCCGGCCGCTGCCTTCGTGACTGTTCCGGGCGGCTGCCACCCTCGGGGGGCTGCCCCCTAGACGACGTCCGCGCGCCGTCGGTTGAGCGCGTGTTCGGTGACGGCCTGCGCGTTCAGGTCCTCGACATCGACGCCCTCATCGCGGTCAAGGCACACGTGGGTCGGCTCAAGGATCGACTCATGGAGTCCGAGCTTCGAGCGATTCGAAGTGCCATGAAGCCCGACGAGTCCGAGAAGAAGTCCTAGCGCTCGAACGCACGGCGATGCTCACGCGTCCACAGCCGTGGGTACGTAGACGGGGCGCGCCACCAACTGGACCTCATGTGCGTGGATCACCACCGTGCGCTGTTGTCGCCCTTAGTCGTGAGTCAGCGGGCCCGCGAGACATGGGTCGAGCCGATGTCGTCCTCCGTTCCGAACTCTCGATCCGGCCCGGCGGAAGACACGCGCGGACCGTCACTGCACTCGAGACGGAACGGTGTGTCCCATGGGTCCACGGTGCGCGCTTCGTCGTCGAGCGCCGCGGAGCTCAGCAGCTCGTCCATGCTGGGGCAGCGGCCTTCGTGGAGCTCGAACGCGCGCGCCGCCTGCCGCACGGTGGCCGCGTCGATGCCGGCCAGGCGGACCCTGCTGCTCTTGAGGTGCTCCATGACGGGCACCCCAACTGCGGTGCTGAGCAGCGCGATGAGTGTGATGACGACGAGGATCTCCATGAGCGTGAAGCCACGTTGGCGTCGGCGAACCAGACCTGCCGGCGCAGGGCGGAGGAGGGGTGTGGGGGGCGAGTGAGAGCGGTGGGTGTGCATGCGGGGCAACTGAGCAAGGTGCATACCAACCTTGGATTCATGGCACTTCCGCGGCTCCGCTAGCCGGTGCGTGTCAGCCTGGCAGCGGGTGACCGAGGACGCGCGACAACCCGACACGAGATGGCGCGCTGCGACGTGTTCGTGGTCTTGGCTGAGCGACTGGTAGGTTGGTCTGCTACGGCGCAGGCCGACGATAGCAGGCCAAGATCGTGTTCCATCCGTGGATGGTGAACACCAGCCGCTCCGTGTCCTTCCGCGGGACGCGTGCTTCACAGCCTTGGACAGTGGAAGGAGCTGCCGCAGACCATGGTACCACTTGCGTCATGCTTCCCCCGGGGTTCAGCGAAGAGCAGCTCCTAACTCCAGTCCGTACCGCGCCTGTCGTCGCGCGCTCACGGATGACGAGCACGCCATGCGACGTCGCAAGCCAGCACGTCGCGTTCGTGTCGTCGCGGCGTGCGGGCGTGCTCTCGCCGTCGCTCACCCCCTGCTTCGACCTGGTGTTTCCCACCAAGCCGAGCACGATCCGGCTCAGCGCAGACGCCGAGCGCGTGGCCGTTGTCGTGGGTCGCGCGGTCCACGTGTTGGCCGTTCGTGGCCAACGCGCCCTAGCCACGTTTGATGACATCTCGGACGGCTACACGTTGGAGGACGTGCTCTTCGATGCGGAACGGGGGCTGTGGTTGCTACTCAGTGCCGACAACGGCGTCAGCGTACGCATCGAGCGACGGTCCCTCAGTGGTGATCTCCAGCTCTCCCGCGATGTGGACGGTGGCGCGCACTGCAACTACCACCTGTTTCCGCAGCCCAATGGCTCCCCGCTCGTTTGGGGCGCGGATGGCGGCGACAGTTGCCTCATGTGGACCAGCCTGCTCACGGAGAACGACCTCCGCCTGTGGCGGTACCGCCGCGACGAGCTGTACCTGTGCTCCTTCGCGCCCAGCGGCGACGAGGCGCTCATCATGGACAACGGCGTGTTGAAGCGCGTGGCGTTCCCCGACATGACGCCCATCGCTACGGGCGAGTTTCCGGAGCAGGATTGGAACCGCCTCGAGCAGGCCGCCTACCTCTCGCCTGGCTACGCTGTGGTCTCTACCAGCGAGGGACGACTCTTTGGTTGCGAGCTCTCCCGCATGCGGTTCGACGCGGAGCTGATTGCCGAGGGATACGTCCCCACCCCGCGGGCCAGCGAGAGGCACCTGAGCACCCTGCTCAGTCTCGTACCTGGACCACGGCCCGCCGACCTGGTGCTTTGCGGAGACGGTGAACTCCTGCGCGTGGACGCCCGGCAGTGGCTGCCCGCCGCAGCGGGTTAGGCGACGCCTAAAACCGAAACGGCGTAACCCGTTAG